>JANYHV010000092.1 GCA_025362195.1 Fimbriiglobus sp.
CCGCCGCGAACGCGTTCGCCCCGGCCCGGACGTCCGTGAGGCCCAGGGCCGCGTAAACGGGCAAGTGGTAAAGGTAGAGGCCGTAGCTGATAGTGCCCACGCGCGTGAGCGGGCGGAGCCGGCCGAGAGGCGCGCACCCCAATGCGACGAGGAACACCCCCGCGCACAGGACGTGCAGCGCGGTCGTGCCGGTCGCCCGCCGGGCTGCCTCCGACAGTCCGGACGCCGCGACGGGCCACAGCGCCCCCGCCAGGATCAGGACCGCCCCGACGACGACGCCCCGCGAAACCCCGAACCCGAACCCGCGCGTCAGCCAACTCTCGTGCAGTGCCGCCAACGCCCCCAGGCTGATGGCCACGAGTTGGGTGAACGTGACCCGGCTCAACAACCCGTCGGCGTTGGCCCGGGAAAACCCGGACGAGTCGAGCCGTTCGGCGATCAGGTAGGTGACCCCCGGGGTCGCGCACACGATGCCCGCCAGGACGAACCGGAGACTGGCCCGCGGGAGGAACATCGCGGCGCACGGCCAGAACCAGTAGAAGTGCTCCTCGACGCACAGGCTCCAGAAGTGGGCCACGGGGGGGACCGCGCCGGCCGTGGCGTCCGTGCTGAAGTACGCGCGGGAGTCGGTCATGAACTGGAAGTTGAACGTGAAGTTCGCGGCCCACGTCAATTCCTTACCCGGCCAGGTCGCGGCGAGGACGGCCAGTGTCAGGAAGTAGATGGGGAAAATCCGCGCGACGCGGCGGTTGTAGAACCCCGTGAGGCTCCGGCCCGCCGCCCGGTCCGCGACCAGAATCCGCGTGATGAGGAACCCGCTCAGGACGAAAAAGATTCCGACCCCCGCGTCCCCGACGAAGTCCGGCACCCAGTGCAGAAACCGGACGGCTTTGAGGTGGGCGAACAGCACCATCAGGCACGCGAGTCCGCGGAGCGAATCCAACTGCGGCAAGTGGGGGCCGGATTTTCCGACGGCGAGCGGGGTCACCGGCTGATCGACCACAGGGACTGCCTCCGAGGTGCGTGCAACGGTCTCCGACCGATTCTTGACGGGGAGACGACTATCATTAGACGGGTCGAGGTGTCAAGAGGTGTTCCACGAAACCCGGCGAGCCGGAAGCGTCAGCGCCCGGAGTTCGTCAGGCGCGAGATTCCGACTGGCATCGCCCGAGCGTCAGTTCTTCGCGGCGACGCGGGCCATTGCGGACGCGCGGGCAATGGCTTTTTGCCGGCTCGCTTGATCGACGGAGTTCGTCACCGGCAACTTTTCCGCGGCGGCGCGGGCTTCGTCGGCGGCCGTCGCCGTCACGTCGGTCGCCTTGACGGCCTTGGCGGTCAGGACCGTGACCGTGTTCGTGCGGACCTGGGCGAAGCCGCCGTCGATGAAGTACCGGGTCGTCGTCCCGGCGGTCGTGAAGCGGAACTCGCCCGGCCCGAGTTGGCCGACGAACGCCGAGTGCCCCGCGCCGATGCCGCGCTCGCCGTCGAACATCGGCAGGACGACGAAGTCGGCCGTCGTGTCGAGGACCGCCTTCTCGGGGGTGACGACGCTGATCTTGATGTTGGCCACGATGCTTGACTCACTCTCGAAATCGGGTGTGGGGTGTCGGGTGTCGGGTTTGGTCGAACCGCTCCGCATGATCTGCGAAACCCCATACCCGAAACCCGACACCCGATTCGCGGGCTACTTCATCTTCTTCGCGGCCTCTTCGGCCTCCTCGATGGTGCCGACGTACATGAAGGCGTTCTCGGGCAGGTGGTCCCACTTGCCGTCGCACAGCTCCTTGAAGCTGCGGATCGTGTCCGCCAGCGTCGTGAAGTTGCCCGACTTGCCGGTGAACGCCTCGGCCACGAAGAACGGCTGCGACAGGAACCGCTCGATGCGGCGGGCGCGGCTGACGACCTGCTTGTCCTCCTCGCTCAGTTCCTCGACCCCGAGGATCGCGATGATGTCCTGGAGTTCGCGGTAGCGCTGCAGCACCCGCTTGACGCGGTCGGCGACCGTGAAGTGCTCGACGCCGACGATGCCGGGGTCGAGCAAGCGGGAGTTCGACGCCAGCGGATCAATCGCGGGGTAAATGCCCTTCTCGGAGATCGACCGTTCGAGGTAAATGAAGGCGTCGAGGTGCTGGAAGGTGTTGGCGGGGGCCGGGTCGGTGGGGTCGTCGGCCGGGACGTACACGGCCTGCACGCTCGTGATCGCCCCCTTGGTCGTCGAGGTGATCCGCTCCTGCAACTCGCCCATCTCGGTGGAAAGCGTCGGCTGGTAACCGACCGCCGACGGCATCCGACCGAGCAAGGCGGACACTTCCGAGCCGGCCTGCGAGAAGCGGAAGATGTTATCGACGAAGAACAGCGTCTCGGTGCCTGTCGAGTCGCGGAACCACTCGGCCATCGTCAGGGCGGACAGGGCGACCCGCATGCGGGCACCCGGCGGCTCGTTCATCTGGCCGAAGACCATCGCCGTGTTGTCGATGACCGACTTGGCATCGGCCTCGGCACTCGTCTTGGTCTCCTGCATTTCGAGCCACAAGTCGTTGCCCTCGCGGGTCCGCTCGCCGACGCCGGCGAAGACCGAGTAGCCCTTGTAGACCTTGGCGATGCGCGTGATGAGTTCCTGCAGGATGACCGTCTTGCCCAGCCCGGCCCCGCCGAACAGCCCGGCCTTGCCGCCGCGCGCCAGTGGGGTGAGCAGGTCGATGACCTTGATGCCGGTGATGAGGACTTCGGCCTTGGGCGACAGCTCGCTGAACTTCGGCGGCTCGCGGTGGATCGACCGCCGCTCCTTCTCGCCGACCGGCTTGCCGCCGTCGATCGGCTCGCCGAGCAGGTTGAACACGCGGCTCAGGGTCTCCATGCCGACGGGCACGGTCACCGGGGACGCCGTATCGACGACGGCCATGCCGCGCACCAAGCCGTCGGTCGAGCCGAGGGCGACGCAGCGGACGCGGTTGCCGCCGAGGTGCTGTTGGACTTCGCCGGTGAGCGAAATCTTGACGCGGCCTTTGACATCGCTGTTAATGGTCAGCGCGTTGTAAATGTCCGGCAGGTGGCCCTCGTCGAACTCCACGTCGAAGGTGGAGCCGATGATCTGCACAATCTTGCCGGGCTTGGTCGCAGTCGCTGCCATCGAACGGACTCCTATGGATCAATGCCTGCGGTTCAGACAGGCGGTGTCGTCAAGCGTGTTTGGGGACCAAGAAACTCAGGTGGTGCGCCGCGTGGACGCACGACAATGTCTTCAACTCCGCGGTGTTCAACTGCCCCAACAGTGGCGAGCAGTGCGGGACGCCCTGGTAGTCGCGGAGGCGGTCCAACTGAGTCTCGTACTGGGCCACCCCGTCGGCGTCGGCGACCGTGGCCGGGGGCGCGGTGCCCAGCGGGGCCGGGATGCCGCTCGGCACCTTGCCGGTCGCCATCACCCGCCGCGTGTAAGCCGGCGCGACCGTGTTCCGAATCGCCCAGGCCAACGGCCGTTGCCACGCGGGCAATGCGGGGAAGCCGTCGATCGGGTAGCGCACCCACACGGCCAGGTGGTAGCAAGCCTGCCCGAGGCTCCAGTTGCCGGCCCGGTCGTAGCCGACGGCCGCGAGGTGCCGCACGTCGCGTTGGGCGTCGTCCAGAGAATCGAAGCGCAGTTCGCGGCGGGTCGGCATCGGTTATTTCAGCGCCTCGGAGCCGGCGATGAGTTCGCTGATTTCCTTGGTAATGTTGGCCTGGCGGGTGCGGTTGTACAGCCGGGTCACGCCCTTGATGAGGTCGCCGGCGTTCTCGGTCGCCGCCTTCATCGCCACCCGGCGGGCGATCTGCTCGCTGACCGCCGCGTCCAGAAAAGCTTTGAAGAGCCGCACCTTGAACGCGACCGGCACCAGCTCGCCGAGGATTTCCGCCGCGCCGGGGAAGAACTCGTAGCCGACCGCCGCCCCGCCGGCTTGCTCGGGGAGCGCCGCCTTCTTAGTCGTTTCGACGGCGACCGACGACAGCGGCAACAAGGTCTCGGCGATGGGGTATTGCTTCGCGGCCGTGATGAACTTCTGGTACACCACAATCACTTGATCGACCTGCCCGGAAACAAACAGATCAATGTAGCGCGAGGCCAAGGCGTCCACGTCCTCGAACTTCGGCTTGTCCTCGAAGTTGGTGTACGAGTTCGTCGTCGGCACTTGCTGGAACTTGAAGTAAGCGATGCCGCGCTTGCCGGACACGTCCAGGTCGAAGGCGGTGCCGGCCTCGCGGAGTGCGCGAATCTTCGGCATCGCCTCGCGGAGGATGCTGCCGTTGTACCCGCCGCACAGGCCGCGGTTGGCGGTGATGACCAGCACGAGCACCTTCTTGACCACCGGCCGGGCGGCCAGCAGCGGGTGCGACACTTCGCCGGCGTTCTTCGACAGGTCGGCGGCGAGTTCGGCGATCTTGCGGGTGTACGCGTCGGCCTCGGTCGCCCGGTCGAACGCCTTCTTGAAGCGGGCCGTGGCGATGAGTTCCATCGTCTTCGTGATCTTGCGGATGTTCCGAATCGCCTTGCGGCGGCGGACCAGCGATCTCAGGTTTGGCATGATTCCCTCTGACGGTCCGCCCGACGGCACCGGCCGAATACTCGTGTCTTAGAACAGGACCGGCTTGCCCAACTTGCGGCGGATCACGGTGAACTGGCCGGCGTGTTGCATGGCGTGTTGGGCGGCGAACAGCAGCACATGGGCCGACGTCGGCCCGGCCCACTGCATCGCCTCGGAGGACGGCTTGCTCAAGTCCGCGTCGCTCAAGTTCCGCACGGCGGCGACAGTGACCGCCCGCACTTTTCGCAGCAACGTCAGGTAGCCGTCCTTGGTCAGGAAGCCCCCGTCGGCGTCGATCTTCGACCCCTTGCCGCCGTGCAGGTCGGCGAACCCGGCCGGCAACTCGGGGTACTCGACGCCCGGCAGTTCGGCCGTCACCAGGAACGGGTCGCCGATGACTACGTTGCCGAGTTGCCAGGCGGCGTGGTTCGCGCCGGGCACCGGGCGCACGAGCAACTCGGCGTCGGTAAAGTCCGCGACGAACATCTCCAACGTCGCCAG
>JANYHV010000161.1 GCA_025362195.1 Fimbriiglobus sp.
CCCCACTCTCCTACAAATCGCCCGCGCTCCGGACCTCGAAGTAACTGTCGAGTTTCGACAGGTCGCCGGTCTTGAAGCCGGCGGTGAAGGACTTGACGCGCTGCTCGCTCGTGCCGTGCGTGTACGACTCGGGCGAGGTCCAGCCCTTCGACCGCTTCTGCAGGCGGTCGTCGCCGATCGCGTTCGCGCTCTTCACGGCGCTCTCGAGGTCGCCGGGTTCGAGAATCTTGTACTTGCGGTCGGCGTGGTACGCCCAGCACCCGGCCAGGTAGTCGGCCTGGAGTTCGAGCCGCACGCTGTAGTCGTTCTCCTGCTTCGTGCCGCGCTTGGCGTCCACGCGGGCGCTGTACCCGAGCAGGTTCTGGATGTGGTGGCCGATCTCGTGGGCGATCACGTAGGCCTGGGAGAACGACGCCTTCGACCCGCCGAGCTTCTGTTCGAGTTCCTCGAAGAAGGTCGGGTCGAGGTAGACCTTCTTGTCGGCCGGGCAGTAGAACGGGCCGACGGACGACGGGGCGGTCCCGCACCCGGTGCTCACCTGCACGTCGAAGATGACGACTTTGGGCTTCTGGTAGGTCTTGCCCAGCGTGCGGAACTGCTCGGTCCACACGTCCTCGGTCAGGCGGGTGACGGCCGACGTGAACTTGCTGATCTCGTCCGGCGGCCGCTGCTTGCCCGGCTCGCCGCCCCCGGCCACCTTGTCCCGCAAGGCCCCGGCCCCGCCGCCGACGACGTTGCCGAGTTGCTTGGCCTGGTTCGGGTCCAGGCCGAACACGAAGACGCCGACGAGCGCGACGACGACGCTCAGGATGCCGCCGCCCGCGGCCATCGTCCCGCCCGACATGCCCCGGCGGTCTTCGACGTTGTCGCTCGATTGGCTCTCGTCCACGCGCATGGTCGGTTCCTTCTGGGAGGTGCGGTCGCGCCCGTAATGTTAGAAGTTCTGCAAACTCCGGGCCACTCCCCCCGCGCCGGGGGATAGTGTGTGCTAGGGTGGGACGTTCGCCGCCCCACGCACCGGAGGCCGCCCGTGGGCAAGAAAATACTCGGCGGCCTGCTCGCCCTGGCCATCGTCGGCGGGGCGGTCGCGGGCAGCAACCCGGCCGACCCGGACATCCTCGCCCGCCTCGGCGCGACCGTCGCCGGCAAGGTGACCGCCGCGCTGCCCGACCGGTCGCAACTCGCCGGCCCGGTGACCACGTTCAAAGTCGGCGACCGCCTGCCCGTCGAAGAACAGGTGCGGGTGCGCATCCGCACCGACAAGTCGATGGCCGGGACCGAGGTCGAAGTCCTGCGGGGCGGCGCGACCGGCGAAGTCCGCCTCCGCGGCCTCGTGGCCACGCCGGCGCTGCAACTCCGGGCCGCGATCATCGCGTCCGAAACCCTCGGCGTGGACAAGGTGTTCAACGAACTCGCCGTGCCCGAGTAAGTGACTCGGAAAAGCGAAACCACTTCACCACAGAGCTAACAGAGAGCACAGAGAATACCAAAGCCCGAGTCAGCAGCTCGGAAAAGCCAAATCACTTCACCACACGGCCTAACAGAGGGCACAGAGAAAGGCAAATTTCCGTGTTTTGACGCGCCCGCACGGGCGGCGGCTGAAAGCTGGGAGAACCCGACTCGGTCTTCGGTATTCTCCGTGCCCTCTGTTTGCTCTGTGGTCAATCGGCTTCACTCGCCAGTCTCGTGAAAGCACTGGCCTATGCCTCTCTCTGTGCTCTCTGTTTGCTCTGTGGTAAACTGTTTTTACTCGCTTCCTCCGTGGTGAATCCGTTTTTCACGCCATCACGTCGGCGATGACTTTGCCGCGGCTGATCGGGTGGGGGCGGTTCAGGGCGTCGCGGATTTCCGTCTCGGGGTCGATCCCCAGGGCCGAGAACATCGTCGCCGCGAGGTCTTCCGGGCTGGCCTGGCCGGCCGTCGGGAACGCGCCCAGCTTGTCGCTCGCCCCGTACACGTGGCCGCGCTTCACGCCGCCGCCGGCCAGGACCGCGTTGTAGCACTGCGGCCAGTGGTCGCGGCCGCCGTTCGCGCTGATCCGCGGGGTCCGGCCGAACTCGCCGACCCACACGACCAGGGTCGTGTCGAGCAGCCCGCGCTCCTCCAGGTCGAGGACCAGGGTCGAGAGGGTCTGGTCGGTCAGGGGCAGGAGTTCGTTGAGCCGGGCGACGGGGTCTTCCTTGTTGAACCCGTGGTAGTCCCAGCCGTTCTTCGCGCCGCCGATGTATTGGGCCAGGTAGACGTTGATGAACTTGGCCCCGGCCTCGACCAGCCGGCGGGCCAGCAAGCAGCTTTGGCCGTAGGTCGTGCGGCCGTACCGGTCGCGGTTCGCCTCCGGCTCCAGGGACAGGTCGAACGCGCCGCGGAACTTGGGCGACGTGAGCATCGACACGGCCTTCTGGAACGACTCGTCCATGCCGCGGGCCGTGGCCGACTTCTCCAGCAGGTCGCTTTGGGCGTCGATCAACTTCATGATCGCGGTGCGGTTCTGTAGCCGCTCGGGCGTGACCCCGTCGGGCAGGCTGAGTTCGGGCAAGCGGAAGTCCGGGCGGCTGGGGTCGTCGGCGAAGAAGAGGGGGTTGTGCGCCTTGCCCAGGAAGCTCGCCTGCTGGCCCGGGGTGACGCTGCCGTCGGCGATGACGTGCGGGAACGAGACGAACGTGGCCGTGCCGGGCCTGGCCGGGGCGAGCTTGCTGACGATGCTGCCGTAGGCGGGGAAGAGTTCGATCGTGTCCCGCAGCCGCTGGTCGTCGGTCGGCGGGACGACGCCGGTCAGCGAGTAGTACCCGGCCGAGGCGTGGTTGGCCATGCGGGTCGTGTGGGCCATGCACCGGACGACGGTCAGGCGGTCGATCATGGCCGCGATCTTGGGCAGCTTCTCGCAGATTTGCAGGCCGGGGACGACAGTCGGCTTGGGCTTGAACCAGCCGCGGACGTTCTCCGGCGCGTCCGGCTTCATGTCGAAGGTTTCGTGCTGCCCCGGCCCGCCCCACTGGTGCAGGAAGATGACCGCCTTGGCGGTCGCCTTGCGCGACTTGTCCGGGGCGGCGAGCAGGTGCGGCAGGGACAGGCCGCCGAGCAGGGCACCGCCGCCGACGCGCAGCGCCGACCGGCGGGAGGGGAGGAACATGGGATCGCTCCGAAAAACGGGGCCGGGCGGGGGTCGCGCGAAGCCCGGTCGTGGGGCCTGGGCGACACCCCGTTGTAACAGACCGGCCGCCGCTCCGCCATCCCCCGGCGCGGCGTTCCCCGGAAATGCCAACAAGCCGCCCCATCCGTGGGGCGGCTTGCTGAATTGTGGCGGACGGCACGTCCTTGTGCCGACCGCCCACGAAAGGCCGCGAGGGTCCGGAACCTGGCTTGGCAGTCGCACAGTCCGTGGGGGGAAGCGACTCAACCCCACCGAGTGTGTGCGTGTGTGCTAGCGGACATCCCGTGTCCACCGGACTCGTCCTGAGTCCGGCTGCACGGCTCCGGTCGCGGGCTTTCGTGTGCGGGGGTGCGACGCGTCCCGGGCAGGTCGCCGGGCCGGCGCGTCGTCACCGTGTTCGATCGGGTTCAGAAGGTCGGCCGCGAATCGGCCCAGAGCGTGTCGGTCAGCGGGTGCGGGAAGCCCCGCGTCGGAGGGCCGCGTCGGGCCGAGATTTCTTCAAAACGGGTTCGTGCCCCCGGAGGAGTTGCGCCTGACGAAGCCGGGCCGAACGGAGTTGGGCCGGTGGTGTCGCGTGCGGCAAAAGCATCCGTAACCTCAGGAGCGGTTGGGGTGGCGTCACTTAGCTGAGCGTCAATCTACTTGAGCCGGTTGTGCCGGTCAATCGAACTTTGCCGGCGGGCGGTGACACCCGCGCGTCAGCGGGCGACCGCGTCGAAGTCCTGCAAATCCTGGGGGTTTCGCGCGAGGGGCCGGCGGACGGGGCGGGGTGTCAAGAGAAACCGTGGGGGATTTTCCGGCCCGGCCGGAGTTCTGAGAATTGACGTAAGTCATGGGACAGGGTGCGGCTTCCGTCGCCCGCGGGGACATTCCCAATGGGGCGAAGGAAATCCCGGAAAACAAAGCCCTCCACCTGTGCCGTGAGAACCCTTTTTGGGAACCCGCTTGTTGAAATGGAAACCTCAAACCGGTTTTTCGGATCCCACTACAGTCGCCCCGTTGCCGGGACGGATGGGCTTGCGAGCCGCCGGTTGATTTTGGTTAGGTCTCCACAGCAGGTGATTGTAGGTCCGCCAAAAAAGCTGGGTGCTACACGGGCACGGCAGAGGAACTTTAGTATTGGCCGGACTCGCGCGAAAAGCAAATCCGGTTGCGGCGACCCGGGGACTCCGCTGCCGTCACGGCCCGTCGGGGCGCAACGACAGTTCCACCTCGACCTTGTCGCGCGGCCGGGTCGAGACGCCCGAGTCGGCCTCGGGCGCGGGGCCGACGGCGGTGAACTCGAACCGGCGGAGGAACAGCGTCAGGCAGACGAACGCCTCGGCCTCGCTGAAGTGCTTGCCGATGCAGACCCGCGGGCCGTGCCCGAAGCCGAAGTGCAGGTTGTCCTTCGGCGAGCGGCCGCGGGCCGCCAGGTCGGCCGCGTCCCACCGCTCCGGGGCGAACGCCGTGGCCGGGTGGCCGGTCGCCGCGACGCCCCAGTGCGCCTCGCTGCGGTTGGCGTGGTACGTCCCCAGGACGAGGTGCGTGCCGCGGGGGACGATCACCGTCCCTTTGGAGGTGGTGACCGTCGCGTCCCGCACCGCCACCCGGGGCAGGAAGTACAGCGCGTTGTTCAGTCGCAGGCTCTCGGCGAGCACCTTGTGCAGGTAGACCGCACTCTCCCGCGCCGCCGGGGTGACGCCGGCGTGGCCCGCCGCCTCGGCGTGGGCCGCCGCCCGCGCGGCCGGGTGACGGGCCAGGTTCCCCAGCGTCCAGCTCAGGTACGACGCCGTCGCCTCCAGCGCCCCGGCCAGGAAGACCCGGACGTTACTCCGGACCGCCTCCTCCGGCAGCCCGGCCGCCAGCAGCGGCCAGAACCCGGCCCCGTCCGACCGGGTGCGGAGGACCCGCCCGACCAGTTCCTCGAAGACCAGGCGGTCCGCCTTGAGCCGCGCGTGCCGGCCGGTCAGCGTCGGCAGCCGGAAGACCGGCAGGCGGAAGACGTTGGCGACCGTGTCGAGCATGATGTACCGGATGACGTTTTCGAGGGCCGGCAGGTACCGGCCGCGCGACTCGCCGTGGGGCACGGCCGCGCCGAACAGCACGTTGACCAGCACGTCCAGCATGACCGCCTTGATGTGCGGCTCCAACCGGACGCGGCACGACCCGGTCGGCGACTCCCGGACCCGCGCCGCCAGCGCCTCCAGTTGGGGCTCGACGGCCAGGCGGATGGCGTCCTCGATGTCCCGGTAGACTTCCGCCGTCTGGACGGCCCCCATGCCGAACGGCCGGGCGGCGGCGGCGCGGTGCTTCCGCCACGCGTCCCCCTGGGCGAAGAGCAGGGTCCGCCCGCCGACGACCCGCGCGATCCCCTGGGTCGGCAGCGTGTCCCGGTCGAAGTCGCCGCCGTTGGCCGTGCCGAGGGTGACCGCCCGGATCACCTCCGGGTCCCGGACGAACAGGATCGGCGGGAACCCGGGCACGTCGAGAGATTTCAGGTCGCCGTCGCCCCGGAAGGCGTAGTCGAGGATGCGCAACGGCGTGCGGAAGTGCCGCGCCGTCAGCAGGGCCGTGGCGAACACCGGCAGCGGCTCGACCGGCAGCGTCCCGGCGAACGGGCGCTCCCCGAGCAGTTGGGCGGGCAGTCGCGCGAGCCGAGTGGACAGTCCCATTGCCGGCATCTCGCCCCTCCCGTCGGAGACTCGCCCGCGACACCCCGCCGGTCAGTCAACGATCAACGGACGAGCCGGGCGTCGTTTCTCGCACGAACCGAGTCCCCCCGCGGCCCGCCGCCGGCTGGACTCTCGGGGGGCCGGCGTACATTACGGGGATGCCCACCGCCCCGCCCGCCCCTCCGCCCCCGCCTCCCGCGACCTTGTTCCAGGCCGCCGGGGCCGTCGTGGCCGTCGTCGCGCTGGTCATCGGCGTGCCGGTGTTCTTGCAGACGCCGCCGTGGTGCGACCTGACGCTCTACCAGTTGGCCGCCCGCAACCTGCTGACCGGGGGCGTCCTGTACCGGGACATTTTCGACACCAACCTGCCCGGCTTCGTCTGGGCACTGACCGCCGTCCAGGCCGTCTTCGGCGAGAGCGTCATGGCGGTCCGGGCCGTCGACCTGGCCGTCGTCGGGGGGATCGCGGCCGTCCTCGCCCGGCACGTCGGGGATTCGGGCGGCACCCCGGCGACGCGGGCCTGGTTCGCCGCCGGCGTCGCCCTCTACTACCCGTTCACGTCCGAGTTCAGCCACGCCCAGCGGGACGTCTGGATGCTCCTGCCCGCGCTCGCCGCGTTCCGCCTCCGCCTGGCCGGCCGGGCACCGTTCGCCGAGGGCCTGCTGTGGGGGTGCGCGGTCTGGGTCAAGCCGCACGTCGTCGTCCCTGCCTTCGCCGTCTGGCTCGTCTCCTCGGTCGTCCGCCGGCCCGGCCGACCGGTCGGCACGCTGCCCCTGCTCACCGGCGGCAGTCTGCTCGGGCTGGTCGGCGTCGCCGCGCTGGTCGCGTCCGGGGCGTGGCCGGGGTTCGTCGAGGTGTTCACCGTCTGGAACCCCGAGTACACCGCCTTCACATTCGAAGAGTTGCCCCAGCGGGTGACGATCACCTTGTACTACTTCCCGCCCTGGAGCCTGGTCCACGTCGTGACGATCCCGGTGGCCGTCGTTCACCTGGTGCAAGCCCGGCGGGCGAACCCGGTGGCCCGGCCGCGGGCCTTCCTGGCGGCGCTGTACCTCGGCTGGCTCGGGCAGGCGTTCGTCCTCCAGCGCGCCCTCGAATACGTCCACGTGCCCGAAACCTTGCTGGCCTTCGCGGTCCTCGGCGCGTACCGCGTCCCCGTCGGCCTGGTCGGCGGGCTGGCCCTGGCCGCGCAGGGCGTGCTGTTCGCCGCCGGCCTGGGCACGGTGACCGCGCCGTCGGCGTACTTCCCCCTGGAAATTCCGCGCATCGCCAACCCGGCGATCCTCGCCGCCTGGCCGGACTGCTTCGGCCCGAACACGCCGGAGTTGCGCGACCGGCTGCGCGAGTACCCCGTCCACTGCGTGCCGACGTGGACCGACCTGGCCGCCGTCGAGGCGTACCTGCGGGCCGTCGAACCGCCGCTCCGGGACGGCGAGTTGCTCGCCTTCCACGACAGCCCGCACCCGCTCTACCTGTCGCTGCACTTGCGCCCGGCGACGCGCTACCTGCACTTCAGCCCGGTGATGTCGATCCGGTCGCAGCAGCCGCGGGTGGCCGCCGAAGTCCGGGCCGCCGCCCCGCGGTACGTCGTCAGCGACACGATGCGGAACACCTGGGTCCGCGGGGTCGAGCGCGACCCGGACGCGGCCGGCGGGCAGGCCGGCCTGCCGCGGTGGTTCCCCCTGTCGCAGCGCGGCCGGTTCCCCTGGGACCAGCCGATCGTCTTCCGGTCCGGCCGGTACCTCGTCCACCGCGTCGATCGGCCGATCGGGGACGTGGACGTGCCGTCGTGGTACGACCTGGGCACGCTCGGCCCCGGCGAGGCCGCCGCCCGGCCTTGACCGGCGTCGGCCGGCCGCCAAGATAGTCGAGGACGATCCCCCCGCCGCGACCCGTGGAGTGCCGCCGTGCCGATCCCGATGGCGTTACGCCGCATCATCATCAGCGAGATCGACGACCAGCAGCACATCGTGCTCAAGGAGATCGACGGGGACCGCAGCTTCCCCATCGTCATCGGCCTGTTCGAGGCGACGAGCATCGACCGCCGGGTCCGCGGCATCTCGACCCCCCGGCCGCTGACCCACGACCTGCTGGCGACGGTCATCGACCTGCTCGGGGCGGAAGTTCAAGACGTGGTCATCAACGACCTGCGGGAGCACACGTACTACGCGCAACTGCGGGTCCGGCACGAGGGCGAGCTGATCGAGATCGACTGCCGCCCGTCCGACGCCATCCCCCTGGCCGTGACGCTGAAAGTACCCATCTACGTGAACGAAGACGTCCTGGGCGACGCCCTCGACGACTGACGCCCGGCGAGCCAGGAGCGTGAGCGAATGGATGTCGAGGCGGTGGCCGGCGTGCCATCCGCGTCCAAGTCATGCGGCAGAGGTAACCGGAGGGTAGGTTCCGTGGGGGCGAGACTCCTCGCAGTCGTAGACGCGGCAAATTGTGGAATGAGTGACAAGGGAAGTTGGATCGAATGATCCCAGGTGCCGTTAGGATCGTGGCTCCTCCGGTTCCACAAGCGCTGCTACCAGTCCCGGCGTTAAGATTTCGATGGCGGCGAATTCGGCGAGTTGCCATCGGAGCGAGTCACGTTGCGTCTTGTTGCCCTTGTCGAGATTCGCGATTCCGGCGTGGCCTTCCCAACCGGGCCGGGATTCAAGTAAGCGGTCGCCGGTAGTGGTCACCGTGGTGGCCCGTTCCCAGTGG
>JANYHV010000178.1 GCA_025362195.1 Fimbriiglobus sp.
ACACTTGCTGTCGAAGGATTCCGGGCGCTGACGCTTCCGGCTCGCCGTTACGCCCGCCAGAACCTCACCAAATCGTGCGCCAGCAAGTGTTGTCGTCGAAGGACTCCGGGCGCTGACGCTTCCGGCTCGCCGTTAGCTGCCGTAGTCGATGTCTTCGATGTTCGCGCGGTGGTTCAGGATGAACTGCTTGCGGCCTTCGACTTCTTCGCCCATCAGCGTGCGGAACATCTTCTCGGCAGCGAAGGCGTCGGTGAGGGTCACGCGCAACAGGGTGCGCTTGGCCGGGTCGAGGGTCGTGTCCCAGAGTTCGTCCGGGTCCATTTCGCCCAGCCCTTTGAACCGCGTGACCGTGATCCCCTTCTCGCCGAGCTTGCGGATCTGCCCGACGACCTCGCGCAGGTCGGCCAGGTCTTTGCGGCTGTCGTTGTGGACGAGCGCGAAGCGGACCACCGGTTCCCGCCCGGCCAGCCGCGGCAGAGGGATCAGGTCGCGGGGCAGCAGGCCGACCGCGATCAGCTTCGCCAGGCCGCGGTTCAGCGACCGCACCTCGTGCCATTCTTCGACCGTGAAGCGGTAGCGCTCCTCCAGTTCGGCCGGCGGCTTGGCCGGTTCGGTTCCGGCGATGGCGACCGCGTTGCCGACGGCCATCGGGGCGACCGCGCCGAGCAGTTCTTCGCTGATGACCAACTCGTGGCCGAGCTTGGCCGACTCGGCGACGCGGAAGGCTTCGACCTCCTCGGCCGTGTGGAAGAAGTGCTCCTTCGACCCGAGCCGGACGTGGAAGACCGGCAACTTGTCGTCGGCCAGCAGCGCGAGGAAGCCGTCGAGCGGGTGGCCGCGGCGTTCGAGGATGTGGACGGCCGTCTCGATCTCGGCGAACACCGGGATGAGCGCCTGCAACTTGTCCGCGGCGAACGTCTGGGCCGGCCGGCCGGACTCGGCGAGCAGTTCGAGTGCGGTGTCCTTCAAGCCGCGGGCGAAGAGGATTTTGACCATCTCTTCGCGCGTCTGAATGAAGCGGACTTCCTTCTTTTGCGTCACCTTGAACAGCGGCGGGCGGGCGACGTACAGGTGCCCTTCCTCGATGACCTTGCGCATCTGCCGGAAGAAGAAGGTGAGCAGCAGGGTGCGGATGTGCTGGCCGTCCACGTCGGCGTCGGTGAGGATCACGATGCGGCCGTAGCGGAGCTTCGAGATGTCTTCGACGTTCTCGATATCGACCCCGCACGCGGCGATCAGCGCCGAGATTTCGGCGTTGCCGAGGAGCTTGTCGAGCTTGGCCCGCTCGACATTCAGCACCTTGCCCCGCAGCGGCAGCACGGCCTGGACCATGCGGTCGCGGCCCGACTCCGCCGACCCGCCGGCCGAGTCGCCTTCGACCAGGAAAAGTTCGGACTTCTCGCGGTCCCGGCTGGTGCAGTCCATCAGCTTGCCGGGCAGGCCGCCACCGGACAGGATGTTCTTGCGCGACGTGACCGCCTCGCGCGCCTTGCGGGCGGCAATGCGGGCCTCGGCGGCGAGCTGGATCTTGCGGCAGATCATCAACGCGACCTTCGGGTTCTTCTCCAGGAACTCCGACATGAACTCGTACACGACGCTCGACGTTAACCCTTCGACTTCGGGGTTGTTGAGCTTGATCTTGGTCTGGGCTTCGAAGTGCGGGTCGGGGTGGCCGATGCTCACGACGGCGGTCAGGCCCTCGCGGAAGTCCTCGCCCTTGAGCTCGACCCCTTCCTTGAAGTGGCCTTCCTTCTTGCCGTAGTTCTGCAAGACCCGTGTGATGCCGGTGCGGAAGCCGCTCAGGTGCGTGCCGCCGACGGGGTTGTACGCGTTGTTGGTGAAGCAGCGGACCCGCTCGTCTTCGCTGTTCGAGTACTGCAACGCGACTTCGACGCTGATCTTATCGACGACTTTGTGGATGTAGATCGGCGTGTGATCGACGTGCTCGCCCTGGTTCAAGTACGCGACGTACTCGGCAATGCCGCCGGCGTACTGGAAGTTCTCGACCTTGCCTTGAATCTCGTCCACGAGCGCGAGGTGCAATCCTTTGTTGAGGAACGCTAGCTCGCGGAAGCGGTCGGAGAGGGTTTCGTAGCTGAAGGTCAGAGTGCCGAAGATCTCGGCGTCGGGCTTGAAGGTGATGCTCGTGCCGGTCGTCTTGGCCGGGGCCGGGCCGATGTCCTGGAGCTTCGACGTGGCGTACCCCCGCGCGAACTCCATCTTGTAGACGCGGCCGTTGCGGCGGACCTCGGCGACGGTCCACTCGGAGAGCGCGTTGGCCGCCTTCGACCCCATGCCGTGCAGCCCCGCACTCACCTTGTAAGCGTCGTTGTCGAACTTGCCCGAGTTGCCGACGACGGTGAGCGCCTCTTCGAGCGCCGACTTGCCCGTGTCCGCCTTGATGTCCACCGGGATGCCGCGGCCGTCGTCGATCACCGCAATGCTGCCGTCCACGTGCAGCACGATCTTGATCTGCTTGCAGTACCCGGCGAGGGCCTCGTCGACGGAGTTGTAGACGACTTCGTAAGCGAGGTGGTGCAGCCCCGAGAGCTGCGTGTTGCCGACGTACATGTCGGGGTTCTGGCGGATGTGCGCCGCGTCCCGCAGCGTCTTCATGTTGTCGCCGGTGTAACTCGGCTCGGTGGCGGTCTCGGTGCTCATACGTGCTCTCGTCAATCGGAATCGGGTGTCGGGTGTCGGGTTCGGGGTATCGCAGCAGTTCGGTGATCGACGACGGCCGCGGCATCCCGGTGGACATCAAGGCG
>JANYHV010000196.1 GCA_025362195.1 Fimbriiglobus sp.
GTCGGCTGCAGCGCCTGGTTCGGCCATCGCCGCCACCGCCCAAGACCCGCCCGCTCTTCGCACCCATCGCTCCGAGCCGCCCGCGCGTCAACTGCTGGCCGCGCACTCGGCTCTGCTGCCTGCCGAACGACCCAGCTCAGCGGCGGCGGGGGCCGAGTGAGCTACGAACCCCGGAAACGCTACATGTCCCCGCCGTCTGCTGCAGCGCCTGGTTCGGCGTCTGGGCTGCCCAAGTCTGTGGTGAAGTCGTACCCCAGCAACCCGGCCAGCTTGCGGGCCAGCGCCCGGCACGCTGCCTCGGCCCCCGGCGGCTCGTAGTGCAGGTCCAAGCCGGTGGTGTCCGGGGTCATGTAGAACCGGACCCAGGCCGCCCCCGGCCCGGCCGCGTCGGCCAGCGACACCAACACGGACGTGCCCCGCAGTGCGCGCTCGGCCGCCATAATGACGGGCTGCCCCTCCAGCCGCGCCCAGGCCGCGACACGGGCCTCCGCCCACCGGTCCCCCTCGGCCCAGTCGATGACTACCCGACGGAACGCCGTGGCGACCCGGCGGAGAACCTCGTGCTGCTCCACCACCGGGCAGTGGGGCCAGTTGGGCATATCGACGCTGTCACCCGACTCCCAAGCGGACCACTCGTCCACCGCCGAAGCCCTCCGCCGCCGAACGACTCAGCTCAGCAGCCGGGGCCGCTCAGTGAACTATGAATCCCAGAAAGCCTACATGCGGCCCCGGTCTGCTGCAGCGCCTGGTTCGGCGTGCCTTGCTCGCCGCAGACGCTCCGACCGCGAGATCGTGAGCCACCACCCGTCGGGCGACACATACTCCGGCCGATGCGCCTCGGCGTCCAGGTGGGTGTGCTGCTCCGGCTCGGCGTGGGCCACACGCAGAATCTGCTCGGCCAGCCACACCAACCCTGCGCGAGTGCCGGCCAACTCCACCTCCGGGAAGGTGTTGGGGCCAGCCGCCGAGCGGACGGTGACAACCAACCGTGCAGTGTCTTGCGTCTCCGCCACGCCGAAGCCCTCCGCCGCCGAACGACTCAGCTCAGCCGCGGCGGGGGCCGAGTGAGCTTGAATACTGGGAAGCCGTCATGCCCCCGCCGTCTGCTGCAGCGCCTGGTTCGGCGTCTTGTCACGCCCAAGCCGGGAGTTGCCCACCGCAGCACTCCCGCAGTAACTCGGCCCGACGAGTGAGTTGCCGCCGGACCTCGGCGGCTACCCGCTGGCCCTCAGCGATCCTGGCATCCAGCGACTCCCCTTGTGGCCGGAGGATGTCGTCCCAGAACGCATACTGCTCCGGGTCGTCGGCGCAGTGAACGAACGGCGGCTGCCCGTCGGCGATAGCCGCGACCAACCCGGACAACCCCTCCCGGTCGTGCGGCCCGTCGTCCTCCAGCAAGTTGTAGAGGAACGGGACGGCTGCCGCAGACGCGGAGTACACGTTGCCCTGGTGCCAGATGGTCTGGAACAGCAATTCTTGGGCAAACTCCCGATCGGCCGGATCGACCGAAACGAAGGCCCGGAACAGCGGTGGCACATCGGTCGCGGGGCCGTAAGCATTCCGCAGCCCGGCCCAGTCCACCTCGTCCAGACCTTGGAGGGCTGGCATCGGCGAGACCGAGTACGGCGAGCGGTACTTCTCGATGAGGTCGTCCACCTCCATCGCTGCTTCTGCCTCCGCCGCCGAACGACCCAGCTCACCTGCGGCCGCCGCTTTGGGCGGCCGTCAGGTGCAGCGCCTGGTTCGGCGTGCCTTTACGCCCGCGAACGCCGATAGTCTGCCACCGCCTCGTCAGCCTCCCGGCCGTCCACGGACAGGCCGGCTGACCCGGCGGCCTTGATCGCCGTGTCGAGCTGGCGACCCGCCAAGTCGTCGCCCTCAATGTCCCGGTCCGGACCCAGATAGAAGGCCCGCGCACCGTCAGAGTAGTCCCCACCTCCGACAAGCAGCCATAGATGCTCATGCCGCGCGGCCCGGTGATCGGGGTCGGGGCAGCTCACGACACGAACTGATTCGGACATGCCAGACCTCCGTTACTGCGGCTTGAAGACGCCGCCTTCGGCCTTTGGAAGGCCAGGGTAAGAGTTACTTCTTGTTGCCGCCCAAGGTGACGAATCCGCCGAGGATGAACAGTGCGCCGATGCCGCCGACAGCGTACACGCCAACCCGATCCTGCTTCTTCGTCTCCTTGTACTCGTACCGCCCGGTCAGCGCGCCGCCGAGGTTGCCGACCGAGTAGTTGAGGTCGCTGTCGAGCTTCTCCTTACGGTCCAGGTCGGCGTTCATCATGAACGCAACGACGAGTAGGACGCCGCCGATGAGGAACAGGACGATGCTTTTGCCCGCCCCGCCGCCTGACTTGACCGGGGCGGGGGAGGGACGATGCGACGGCTCGGTATGCTGCGGCCGAGGCGCGGGAGGGGCCACAGCTACAGGAGGCGGCGGAACCGGAGCGGGTGGCGGAGGTGGCGGTGCGTCGCACAGCCCCTTGACCTTCTTGGCCGGAACCCAGTTCCCTTCGCCGCCCCGGCGAACCGGTGTTTCGGGCGTGAGCTGTCCCGCCACGAACTGGTCGCGGAGGTCATTCGCGGACAGGGGGCCGACGATCTCGCCGCCGCTCAGGTAGAACCAGTCCGCTGTCATCCAGTGCGCCCTCCGCCGCCGAACGCCCAAGCTCAGCGGCACCGCCGCCCCAAAGACAGCACCATCGTAGGAGACCTACAAGGCGGCGGTGTCGGCTGCAGCGTCTTGTTCGGCGTCCGCGGCCCCCGCCCACTCCTCGCCCGGCACCCGACCGCCCACCGCCCGGACGAGGCCGGGCAGCGAGTTGTGCGTCACCTCGCCGCGGGACGGGCGGCCCGGCAACTCGTCGGGGCCGCACCACGCCCCGCCCTCCAGCACGGCCAGCTCGACCGGGGCGGCCAGCGCCGGGTGGGCGACCGCAAGCCGCCCCAGCCCGAGCGGCACCCACGCGAACCCGTGCCGGGCGACCAACTCTGCGCCGAGCGCCACCGGGGCCGCCTCGGCCAACACGGCGTCGCAGCACTCGTTGCCGCCGCACCCCTCGTAGTACGCGAATCCCACGAGGTCGTGCGGCTGCCCCTCGAACCACGTCCACTCGTGGAAGTGCTCGTGGAGCCGCCGCACCACATCGGCGACGTAGGCCCGCTGCTCGTCCGTCAGCGACTTCATCACCCGACGCCCTCCGCCGCCGAACGACCCAGCTCAGCCGCGGCGGGGGCGACTGGGCTTCGACCCGCACGAAAACTTCCGGCCCCCGCCGTCGGCTGCAGCGCCTGGTTCGGCCATCGCCGCCACGGCCAACGACCCGCCCACGCTCCGCA
>JANYHV010000227.1 GCA_025362195.1 Fimbriiglobus sp.
GCCGCCGACGACAAGCCGGCGGCACGCACCGACCGCAAGGTGGAAGGCTGGACCGTCCGCGTCGATGACCGGCTGTTGGCCGGGCCGGACGCGCCGCTCGGCACCCGCTCGCTGCGCTTCCTTGAGGCGAAGTTGGCCGACATCGTCGCCGTCGTCCCGGCAGACAAGGTGGAGAAACTGCGGGCGGTGGCCATCGTCCTGGACCTGTCCCACGGCGACCTCAAGTCGATGCAGTACCACCCGAGCGCCGGCTGGCTGACGGGCCACGGGCACGCGGCCGACCTGGCCAAGTGCGTCCACATCCCCCGCGCCGCGGACCTGCCCGTCAAGCGGAACATCAACGAGCAGCCGTGGGTGATCCTGCACGAACTCGCCCACGCCTACCACGACCAGGTGCTGGGCTTCGACGAGCCACGCCTCGTCGCGGCGTACCAGGCGTACAAGAAGAGCGGCCGGGGCGACGCGACGCTGCTCTACGACGGCCGCAAGGTCAAGCACTACGCCCTGACGACGCCGATGGAGTTCTTCGCCGAGATGACCGAGGCGTACTTCGGCGTCAACGACTTCTACCCGTTCACCCGGGCCGAGTTGAAGCAGACCGAGCCGGAAATCGAAGAGTTGCTGACGCACATCTGGCGGTCAGCGGCCGGGAAGCCGACGCCGTGACCCGCCGTCGCGTTGTTGTGAACTTGTCGCTTGGCGGAAGCAAAGCCCGGCATCACACCGGCCCGCGACAGGTAAGCCGAGTCATCTCGGCGTCCCCGGCACCGTTACACTTCCGGGCGGACCGGTTCGGGGATGTCGCTCAGGTACTGGATGGTGTGCGTCAGGTACGGTTCGAGCAGGGCGAAGGAGCGCGGCTTGACGGCGACCCGCACGGCGTCGCGGAGCAGGGTGTAACTGTCGCGCAAAAACTTCGGCGTGAAGTTCAGGCTCTTGAAGATCGTCCGCACCCACGTCAGTACCTGGTCGTCGAGCAGCCGCACGTCGTCCACGAGCATCGCCTTGGCCATGTACTGCAACAGCAATTGCATGTCCCGGTAGCCCTTCTCCCAGCCGACGGCGTGGTACCGGGTGAAGTTCGGGTACAGCTCGCGGATCCGTTCGAGGGTGACTTCGATCACCACCCGCTCGACCGACTCCAGCTCCTGCACGGCCGCCAGCCGGCTGCGGACCCCGCCGGCGTAGGCGGTCAGGCGGTCGCGCTCTTCGGCGGTCGGGTAGCGGTCGCGGAGGGTGTTCAGCGTCATCACGGTCAGCATCGGACTACACCTCGACCGGGGCAGGGGTTTCGATCATGCACTGGGCTTCGCCGTCGGTCAGGGCGGTCGCGGCCCACTGGAAGTACGGCTGGAGGAGCGCGGTCTGCCGGGGTTCGAGCCGCTTTGCCAGGGCGGCCCAGGCGGCGTGGAACAGGTCGCCGAGTTCTTCGCTCGGGATGTCCAGGGCGGTGGCCAGGCTGCGGAACGGGCCGACGACGGTCTCGTCGAGGACGGCCGGGTCGTCCAACAGCATGGCGTGGGCGACGGCCGTGAGGCTCTGGACGAAGTCGTTGACCAGGGCTTCGCGGGGCAGGCCCCACTCGGCCGCCTTCGGCCCGACGACCTCGGCGAGCTGCTTGGCCAGCCACTTGTGCGACTCTTCCAGGCGGCGGGCGGCGGCCAGCCGGTCGGGCAGGCTCTCGCCGTACTCGGCGACGCGTTCGCCCTCGGCCGGGGTCAGCGGGCGGCCGTTGGACGCCACGAGCAGGGTGTTCAACCAGTTCGTCATGAGGGTCGGGCCTCGGTCGCGGGTTGGGCCTTGACCCGGGTCAGGATCGTGGCGTGGGACAGGTTGTCGGCGACCATCTTGGGCACCCCGGCGAGGCGGGCGGCCAGGCCGACGAGGAACCGGCTGGCGTCCGCCCCGCGGCTCGGGCACTCTGTCTGGACGCAGTCGAGTTCGGTACTCGCGTAGAACCCGAAGACGGCGGACAAGAACCCGCACATGAGCGCGTCGGACGGCTTGTCCGTGCGGCCCATGACGGCCGGCATGACCGAGTCGGCGAGCGTCACCTGGACGAACCCGCGGTCGTACTCGGCGTAGTCCAGGGTGAGGTGCCCGTACCCGTGGGCGCGGAACGCCTCGTCCAGGGTCCGCTCCATGAGGCCGGCGCTCATCTCCCGGGCCGGGACGCCGAAGTACTCGGTCATTTCCCGGTCGAACCGCTCGACGAACGAGGTGCCCCAGCGGAACCCGCACTTCTTGTACACGCGGTCGGTGGCCTTGCCGCACTCGAACTGGACGGCCGCGCGGAAGCCGCGCAGGAAGTCGTCCGTGAGGGCGCAGATGCGCGTCCCGGACGGGGTGCGGATCGTCCCCTTGGCCACGTCCGCGGCGAAGTAGTCCGGGCGGGTGTAGTACCCGTTGACGAGCCGGACGTAGCTGGCAGTTTCCTGGGTCATGTGAGTCCTACGAGGGCGTCCGGGGTGGAAGGAGTGGCGGGGAAGTCGGCGACCGCGGCGGGCCCGATCGGGTCGGGGACTTCCGCCCGGCCGGCCCACGGGGCACCGGCCAGGAGCGCGCCGAACGGGAGCCGCTTGCGGGCCCGCGGGCTGGCCCCGACGGCCGCGGCCGCGGCGAGTCCGGCCGGCGTCGGGTCGGGCATCCGCCCGGCCGCCGTGGCCGGAATGTGGACCGGGACGGTATCCCGCGGCCGGCCGTCCCACGGGGCGTCGGCCAGCAGGCTGCCCCAGGCCGCCCGCCGCACGGACGGCCGGGCCGGTGGGACGATCGTGTGGCTCAGTAACATACAACCTCGCTGTCCATGCTCGCTCCGACTGCCGACGGGAAACGTCACGCCGACCCGGTCCTTACATGACCGACAGCTTCTTCATGATGTCCTTGGCCGTCGCCCCCTGGGACCGCCAGAACCCGGCCGCGTCGACCTTGTCGTAGTCCGCGATGACGAACCGGCAGTGGTCCTCGCCCATCGAGTAGCACTGCATCTCGACGGACGCCAGGTTGCGCCGGCTCAGCACGCTGAACACGGCGGCGAACATGCCGGCGTAAAAGTAGCACACGGCGGCCCCGATGTCGCCGATCGACTTGGCCACCGCCGACTCGTACAGCTCGACGTACAGCAGGCCCTTTTCCTTCTGCCGGAAGTCGTACCGCCAGGTGCCCCACCCGGTGATGGTCAGCGGCCACCACCACTCTTCGAGCAGGAACCCGACGCGCATCTTCTCCAACTCGACCTCGAACTCGGCCTGGCTGCGGCGGCAGAAGGTCTTCATGTCCTCCAGGCCCCACTGGTACCCGCACTTGTACATGATCTCGGTCGCGGCGGCCTGCCCGACTTCGTCGTCCAGGGCACCGAGCATGGCGATCATGAAGTCCTCGGACACGCGCATGCACCGCTGGCCGTAGACGTTTTTCAGCACGCCCCGCTTCTCGTCGTGCCGGTAGAACTGCTCGTTCGTGTAGTAGTTGTGCTCGTAGGCCTGCAGGCCGTTGACACTGGGGATGGCGGTGTTCAACACGACCCCGGCGTTCGGCCGCTTGAGAAGTTCGACCGACTTCCAGTCGGCCCCCTCCTTCCAGATCATTTGAAGCGTCTTGACGGACGGCTTGTCCGGGGATTCGTCCGTGTCGGCGGCGATGGCGGTGCGGCTCATGGGTCGGGTCCTGACGGTGGGCGGGGGGTTACTCGGACACCTGGCTGACTTCGGCACTCAGGGTCTTGAACAGTTGCAGTTGGCTGCGGGTGATGACTTTCGACCGCGGGATCAGGACCGCGCCGGTGATCGGGTGCAAGTAATCGCTGACGGCCTCTTCCCCGACCAGGTCGAGGAGTTCCTGGAGGTTTTCGACGTACAGGCCCTGGGGCAGTTCGACCGTCACCCCGTCGCCGATGACCCGGCTCTGGCAGGCCAACCGGGTGGACGCGTCGGCCCCGACGATCAGGGACAGCGTCTTCCTTTCCTGCGGCGTGGCCGGGGACAGGTTGCCCGGGTTGGCCCGGACTTTGACGGTACACGTCGCGCATATGCCCCGGCCGCGGCAGACCGACCGGACCTTGAACTCGTTGGCCAGGAGGACCTGCAACAGGTTGGCCCCGGCGTCCACGTCGGCGACTTTGTTGATCGGAAAAAACGCGATGCGCATCGGCGGCTCCTGGGCGGGTCGGCCCGGCGTGTGTCACCCGGCGGCGGTCAGCCCGGCCCGAAGAACGATCCCAGGTTGTCTTCCCCGGCCAGGTCGGCCGGGCCGGCGGCGACGGGCATCGCGGCCGGCCGCGGGGTGTCCGAGTCGCTCCGCGTGTCCGCCCGGTCGCCCCCGACGAAGAAGTCGCCGAGCGCGTCCTGGGCGTCCGCCCCGAGTTCGGCCGGGGACACGGCGGCGGCCCGGGCGGCGGCCCGGTTGTCCGTCCGGGCGCGGGTCGGGAGGGCGACCCGGAGGGTGACCACCCCGTCCGCCCCGTCGATGTCCAGACTCCCGCCCATCAACCCGGCCACCTTGTGCGCCACGGCCAGGCCGAGCAAGAACCCGGTCTTCCCGCTCGCGTCCGTCACCCCCGAGTTCGGCCGGCCGAACGGGTCCCGGACGTCCGCCACGTGCGCGGCACTCAGGGCCGTGCCGGGGTACCGGACGACGATCTCGCCGTACTCGTCGGCCGTGGCGACGGCCGACCGGCGGCCGAGGGTGACGGTCACCCCGGTCCGCTCGCTGGACGTGTTCGCGTGCAACAGCAGGCCGGTCACGACGGTCGCGATCCGCTCCTCGTCGGCGATCATCCAGCCGGCGTCGCCGGTCAGGTCGATGGAGTTACCGCGCTCGGCGAACGCCGGGGCCAGTTTTGCCGTCATGCCTTCGGTCACCGTCCGCAGGCGGACCTCCTCGGCGTCCGGCGTCCTGGCCTCGGTCGTGGTCAGCCGGCCGAGCCAGCCGAGCTGGTCGATGATCAGTTTCTGGCGATCGACCTCTTCGAGGATGCGCTGGATTTTGGGCAGGAACCGGTCCCGCTGGCCGCTCTGCTTGGCCGCCTGGGCGAGCAGCCCCGACTGGACGCGAATGGCCTCCAGGGACGGGCCGCCTTCGCGGGCGACGAGCAGGCTCATCCGCTGCCCGGTCTGCCGGCGGTGCAGGTGCCGGAGGTTGGATTCGATCTTCTTCGACGCGGTCAGGTCGCGGACGGTCAGCACGATCCAGTGCCCGGCCCGCCGCTCCTTGGCCGGGACGGACGCGAGGACGGCGGGGACCGGCCCGTCGGCCGTGTCGGCGGTGATCTCGAAGCTGCCGCCGCGGCCGGTCGTCGCCCAGGCCAGGGTTTCCTCGACGCGGGCCGGCGGGGGGGCCTCGACGTTCGCCAGGTCGGCCGCGGACGGCTCGGCCAGGAACGCGGCCAGCGGTTGCTTCAGCCCGTGGCCCGGGAGCTGGGCGAACCAGTCCTCGGCCGCGGTGTTCACGAAAATCGCGGCGAGCTTGGTGTTCAACACCAGGACCGGGTCGGGGATGTCGTGCAGCACCGCTTGCAGCCCGGCCGCCCGCTGGTGGCCGGCGACGCTCGTCCCCGCGACCTGGGCCACGGCGGCGGCGAACGCGGCGTTCTCGGCCGCCCACGGCGAATCCGGGCGGACGGCCCGGACCGGCTGCCGCCAGTCGTTGGCCAGCCCCGCCAGGACTTCCGTCGCGTCCCCGAGGGTGCCCTTGAATTGCCGGTCGCGGTGGACCAACGAGGTCCGCACCGCGGCGAGTTCGTCCATCAACGCGGCCACGGCGTGCGCCACGACCCCGGTCCCGTCGGCCGGGCCGGCGAACGCCGGCGACCGTTCGTCCGCGGCGACCAGGCCGGCCCGCCGGACGGAATCGGCGGCGGCAATCCGCACCCGTTCGAACGGGGCGAGCAGCGCCACGACGGCGAGGCCCGTCAAGCCGCCCGCCAGTGCGGCGAGTGTCGCCACCAGCCACGCGGGAATTCCGGCGGCGGCCAGGCCGGCCAGGACCACGAAAGGCGGCACGACTGCCACGAGTAACCGGGTGCGCAAGCCGAGGATCATAATCGGTCACCTTCTAGCGGCGGGCACGAGACGTCACAGGGGGCGGACCCCTCGCCGAGACGCGAAAGGTCCCAGTGCCACGAAAACTATCTAGAACGGTTTTTCGTGCCGTCAAAAACTCGGCAAGGGATTCTTGCACCCGGGAAACGCACTTTCCGCGACAAATGACCGTTTCGCCGCCCGCCCGTTTGCCCGCCGCCGGGGGCCGGAAATCCCGCCCCGGCGTCAAAAGCTGCACTAGGCTGGACGCGGTTTCATCCCCGTCCCCGGCCAGGTTAGTCCCCATGACGCTCCCCGACCGCATCCGCCAGACGCTCGCCCCGGCCCACGTTTTCGTCGAGCAAACCGCCTACGCGCAGGCGATGGTCGCCGGCCGCATCGGGCGGGCCGACTACGCCGCCGGCCTGCGGCAGATGGGCCACTTGCACGCCGCCCTGGAAGCGGCACTGGCCGCCGCCGCGCCGCGCCACCCGGCCGTCGCCGCGCTGTACGATCCCGCCCGCATGGACCGGACGGCCGCCGTCGCCCGCGACCTGGACGCCCTCGGCGAGTCCGCTCCGGACGCCCCGGCCCCGGCGGCCGCGCGCGTGGCCGACGCCATCGCCGGGTGGGCGACCGACCGGCCGTGGGCACTGCTCGGCCCGCTGTACGTCGTGGAAGGCTCGCGGATGGGGTCGATGGTCCTGGCCCGGGCGCTGGGCAAGACGTTCGGCCTCGACCCCCGTCAGCCGGGGACCGGCCTCGACTACCACGCCGAGGGGCTGACGACCCGGCCGCACGACTGGAAGCAGTTCCGCCAGGCGCTCGCCGACCTGCCGCTGACGGAGGCCGAGTCGGAAGACGTGTGCGCGGCCGCCCTGCAAGCGATGGAAGGCCTCGTCGAAATGTACGCCGAAATCCCCGTCGGCACCCCGGCCCTCGCTACCGCGTAACCCCGCCGCCCGCCGGCCACTACCCCACGAAGACGCCGCCGGCCGACTCCTCGAAGTCGAGCAGCGGCGACGGGGTTGCCGACCCCACGATCGCCGCCCCGGTGTACGCCGTGACCCGCGACCCGGCCCCGGTTCCCGAGCCGACGACCAGACCGGCCCGGTTCGTCGCGTCCAATCGCTTGACGGCGACCCGCACCCCGCCGCGGTCGTCCGGGTCGCCGGCGAAGAAGTCGGCGACCCGGGCCGCCGGCACGTCGTCGAGGGTACGAAACGTCCCCGCTGCGGCGATCAACTGGGCGGCGTTGACCACCCGGACGCGCGGCCCGCCGCCCGGCCCGGCCCCGAAAATCAGGTCGCTCGACCCGCCCCCCGTCACGTCCCCCGCGGCGACGTCGGCCCCGTTCCGCAGGCCGGATTCGAAGGCGAAGAAGTCCGGCAGCGCGCGCCGCGGGCGGGCCGCGCCGGCCGCCACGTCCGCGCCGTCGAACACCGCGACCCGCGGCCCGCCGCCGAACCCGGCGGCGACGATCACCTGCACGTCGCCTTGCACGACGCCCACCGCGGCCCGGGCACCGCCGCGGAAGGCGGGGTCGTCGATGCCCAAGAAGCGGGCGAGTTGGCGCACCCGTCCGCCGGCCAGTCCCGCGCCGTCGTAGACGACGACGACCGGCCCGCCGGTCTGGTCCGGGGTGACGACCACGTCCGGCGCGCCGTCCCCGTTGAGGTCGCCGACGGCGACGAACACGCCGCCGGAGAAGCCCGCCTCGAACGGCTGGAAGTCGGCCAGCATTTTGCCGGTCGCCCCGTCCAGGACGCGGACCCGGTTGGAAATGCCCGGCCCCGCCCCCGCGACGATTTGAACGCCCCCGTTCCCGGCGAAGTCGGCCGTGGCGGTCCGCACGCCCCCGGTGAACCCCACGTCGAACACCTGATACCTGGCCCGCACGGTGCCGTCGGGGTTGTACACGCGAACGGTCGGCCCGCCCCCGCTGCCGACGGCGAGCAGCGGTGTGCCCTGGAGCGCCTGCACCGGCGTCGCGGGCGGCACGACGGGCGTTACCACGGGCGGCACAACGATGGGCGGGACGACGGGCGGAACAATGGGTGGGACGACGGGCGGCACGACGACGGGCGGAACGATTGGCGGGGCCACCGGCGGCACGACGACGGGCGGCACGATTGGCGGCACGATTGGCGGCACGACGACGGGCGGCAGAGTCGGCGGGGCGGTCAGCTTCAGCGTCCCGTTGACGCGGGTGAGGGTGTAGTTCGCCGCCGTACCGCCGGTAATCAGGATCGCGTAATTGCCCACCGCGCTGGTGGCCGTGCCCGGGGTGGTCACGGTCGCCCCGACAACGACGGCGTCGGTGTCGCCATTGACCAAACCGTCGGCCCGAAACCCGAGCAGTGGTAACGGCTGGCCGGCGGTGCCGAACGCATCGCGGGCGGTCAGCGTCAGCGGGGCCTGCGCGACGATCAGGCTCCGCTCGACGCCGGCGGCGGACGAATAGTTGCCCGTGCCGGCCTGGGTCGCGCGGACGACGACCGTGCCCGCGCCGGTCACGGCGAGCGTGCCGCCCGAGACGGTGCCCGGGCCGGAGACGACCGTGAACGCGACGGGATTGCCCGACCCGCCGCCGGACGCGACGAGCGTCAGCGGGCCGACGCCGTAGACCACCGGCAGCAGCGGTTGGAAGACGACGGCCTGCCCGGCGGGACTGACCGTCAGGGTCGCGTCGCCCGTCGAGGCTTGCCAATTCGCCGTGCCGGAGTAATCGGCCGCGATCGTGTACGCCCCCGCCGCCAGGCCGGCCGGCAGAAGGTAACTCGCGGTCGCCGCGCCGCCGGTCACGGCGACCGCGACCGGACTGCCGACGACGGTCGCCCCGCTGAACACCGTGAACGCGACCGTACCGCCGGTGACGACGCCCGCCGGGCTGGTCACGGTCGCGGTTAGCGTAACCGTTTGCGTGCCGACCGAGTAAACCGCGGCGGCGTCGGCCGGGGTACTCGTCGTGCCGGCGGGCGCGACGGTCAACCGCTTCGTCGCGTCCAGCGACGGGCTAAGGCCGGCCGAGCCGGCGTAGTAGGCCCAAATCGTGTAACTCCCCGGGGGCAACGACGCCGGGAGGGCGTAGCCGACGGTCGCGGTGCCGTTCACGGCGTTGCCCGTGACGCTCGCGCCGACCAGCGTCGCGCCGTCGTAAACGGAGAAGGTGAACTCGCCCTCGCTGACGACGCCCGCCGGGCTGGTCACGGTCGCGGTGAGCGCGACCGTTTGCGTGCCGGCCGAGTAAGCCACGGCGGCGTCCGCCGTGGCACTCGTCGTCTCCCCGGGATCGACCAACACCCGCCCGGTGTCATCGATCGTGTCCGCGAACCCGGCCCCGCTGAACTCCGCAAGGACGAAATAGCTGGCGAGCTTGGTGCGGGCGGGCAACGTGTAGTCCGCCGCCGCCGCCCCGGCCACGAGGGGGACGGTGACCGGCGTGCCGACCGTCCGCCCGTCCAAAACTGTGAAGGTGACGGAACCGGTGGCAATCACCATGCCGGCACTGGTCGGGCTGCGCACGGTCGCCGCCAGCGGAATCGTCTGGTCGGCCATGCTGAAGCGGACCGTCGCCGTCGGTGCCGTGACGACGTGTACCGGCCGGCCGATCAAGACCGGGTCGTACTTGACCAGGGGTAATGACGGGTCGTCGAGCCGGTCGGTGATGCGGCCGTCGATGACGGCCGGCGAAGTCGTGCCCCAGAAGTTGTCGGTCAGAACGATCCAGTTTCCGAACGGCCCGCTGGGAGAAATGGCGGCGACGACGGTCGCGGCCGAGAAGTCGTTTTGAGCGACCGCCCCGGGACCCGCGTCCACACCGGACTCGAACGTCAACGTCGTCGAGAAGGCGTTGGTCGCCAGCCGCGCCGACGCGCCCCTGGCGAACGTCAGCCCGTCCCAGTTGTACGCGGTGTTAGTCCCGGTGAATCGTGCGCTGTTGTTGACCAGGACTTCTGCCCGGCCGCCGGTCCCCACGGTCGTGAACACGGCTTCGTCCGCCCGGAACTGGCCGCTCGAGTTGACGACGACGCCCGAGCGGTCCGTCGCGGCGAACCCGCGGTCGGCGACGAGTGTGGCCGTGCGGTTGACGGTGAATTGGCCCACGACGGCGACGATCGCGTTCGCGCGAATCTCGACGCGGGTCCCCACCCCCGCCGTCAGCTCACCAGACAGAGCGATGTTGACCGCGCCGCCGAACACGGAGGTCTCGGGCGCGGCGCTGGACAACTCCAGGCGGCCACTGTTCAGGTTCAACGTCGTCAAGGCGTTCGTCGAAACGCTGCCGACCGCGAGGACGGCGTTCGCGGTGTAATCGACCGACCCGGCCGCCGTCAGGTCGATGACGACGTCGTCCGAGGTCAGCGCCGGCGCGGTCCCGCCGACCCAGTTCGCGCCGACGCTCCAGTCGCCGCCGGCGGGATGGCCGACGGCGTCCCAGACGACGACCGCCGGCACGTCGCGGGCTTCGAGGACCTCCGCGTGCGGGCGGAACGGGGAGCGACTTGCTTTGCGGGCGGGGCGGCGGTGAGTCATGAGAACCTTCGGTGGGGAAAAGGATCAGTCTCAGAGCATCATTTCGGCCAAGACGTGCGGTGCGGGGCCAGCATACCAGGGCACCGGTCGGCGGGAAAGTGCCTGCCGACCAGTTGTGCGCGGGCGTGAAATGCAAGATTCGGGGGCACCCGGCGAACTCTTCATTGCGGCTCACGCCGCGTCCGGCACGGTGCAGTCCGCACGGTGCCCGCCGACGCGCGTCGCCGCGGTGTAGGAGTTGACCGTGTCCACCGAGGTGATGATCGTGCTCGCGGCCGTCGGCGTGATCGCCGGGGTCGTGGGGCTGAGTGGGGTTCGCGTCGCCCAGGAGTACCAGCGGGCGGTCGCGTTCCGGCTGGGCCGGTACCAGTCGATCCGCGGCCCGGGGCTGTACTACCTGATCCCGTTCGTCGAGTGGGCGCGGACCGTCGATACCCGGACTGTGACCGTCGCCATCGAGCAGCAGGAGACCATCACCAAGGACTCGGTGACGGTCAAGATCAACGCCGTCCTGTGGTACCGCGTGACCGAGCCGTTCAAGGCGATCCTGGAAGTGGCCGACTTCGAGAAGGCGGTGTACCAGGTCGCGCTGACGAGCCTGCGGAGCATCATCGGCCAGCACGATCTCGACGAAGTCTTGAAGGGCCGGGACAAGATCAACGACCAACTGCGGGCCATCGTCGATGTGGACACCGACCCGTGGGGCGTGACGGTCGAGATGGTCGAGATGAAGGACGTGGAGATCCCGGTGGCGATGCAGCGGGCGATGGCCCGGGAGGCCGAGGCGGTCCGGGAGAAGCGGGCGCGGCTGATCAAGGCGGCCGCCGAGCGCGAGGCGGCCGAGCAACTGTCCGCGGCGTCCGAGATCATGACCCGCAGCCCGCTGGCTTTGGAACTGCGGCGGATGCAGATGATCGCCGAAGTCGGGGCCGAGAACAACACGACCACCATCGTGATGATGCCGTCCGAGTTCATGACCATCGCCAAAGGCCTGGCCGAGTCCGCGACCCGCGGCGGGAGTCAGTGACGGAGGCGTCCGCCGCGAGCGTTCAAAACAATAGCCTTCCCCGCGGAGTCGCTCGGGGAAGGACGGATTGCCCCCGTCAGGCCGGACTTCGAGTTTGAGTAGCGGTATACCCACGGTGCAGGATTTCGCAGCAGGTCCGCGGCGTCCTGCGAATCGGGTGGGACAGGTTTTCGGCTCCGCCGCAGGCGACTCTTGTTAGCCCGACGCGCTAGCGAGGGTGGACCTGTCGTGGACAACGTGACTGTCAATGACTGCGCGACCGACGACCCCCGACATTCTCGACGACCGTTCGACCCTCGCTAGCGCGTCGGGCTAACAAGAGTCGCCTGCGGCGGAGCCGAAAACCTGGTCGAAGCCCGGAGTTCAACTGGTTCAACGACCCGCCCTTGCCCGCGTCAGCCGGCGGGCGGGAGGGCCGTCTCGCACGGGGCATCGAAGCGCATGTCATCGACGGTTTCGGGCATCGACGGGCCTTTCAGCCAGGTGTTCCAGCCGAGCCGCAAGCCGAGTTCGCCCGGGGCCACGTCCTCCATCCGGCAGTCCGGCACGTCGAAGCTCGACAGCAGCAGTTGGATCTCGAAGTCGAGTTCCGCCCCGACGTACAGCCGCGTCAACTGCGACAGCAGGTAGACCCCCTTGCGCTCGGGGATCGGCGTCGGGTCGGGCAGGAAGCCGACGAATTCGCGGTACCGGAGCGGGCCGATTCGCAGGCGGAACTTACTCCCGGCGTCCCAAACGCGCTCCCCGGCGACGGCGTTCCGGCCGAGGGCGGCGCGGCCGTCGAACCGCGTCAGGGCGTCGGCCGGCAGGTTCAACCACTGCCCGGACAGCGGCACCACTTCGACGGTCACGCGGAAGTAGTCGGCCAGGATCGCGCGCAACTCGTGGGCACCGGCCCGGTGCCGCGCGAACGCCCCGGCGTACTTGAGCAGCGCGCGGTCGTCGAGCGTGGCCAGCGGCGGGGGCGGCTCGTCGGCCGGGCCGGGCGGCGAGATCTGCACGCGGCCGCGGAGGGCCGGGGTGCCCAGGCCGACGACCGAGAACAAGACTTGCGTGACCCGGTCCGGCGGCGGCGGCACCCCGGGCGGCGTTCGCCGCGCGGCCCGCAGGTACCCGACCGGCATCCGGTACTTCGCCCACCCCTCGTACAGCAGCCCGGCCATCTGGTTCGTGAACAGGTCGAGCCAGTCCCGGAAGGCCGTGCGGGTGGACCGGTTCCGCAACCCGGGTTCGCCGTCGAGGTCGAGCAGCTTGCGGGTGTACACGACCGGCAGCGCGCCGTGGATGCCGAACAGGCCGAAGAAGTTCTGCACCATGACCGGCAGGGGCGTCGTGCGGCCGGCGTACCGGCGGCGGATGACCCCGGCCGACCGCGTGAACCGCGCCTCGTCGTCCGGGTTCTCGGGCGCGTCCCCCGGCAGGACCGGCGGCAGCACCTGGGCGATCAAGCTGGCCTGGAAGGCGAGCGTCAGGTGGGACTTGAACTGCACGGCCGTGCGCACGCCGAGCCGGGACGGTCCGGAGCCGGGCGACTCCGGCCGCGCGCCGGCCGGGCGGGCCTCGTCGGCCAGGAGTTCGAGAATGCGGACCGCCTCGAACGGCTCGAACTCGCACGCCCGCTCGGGGTGGAAGAGCCGCTCCAGGACGGTCATCGCCGGTCGCTCGGCCATACGCTGCCCACCCCCGGGTTACACGAGTGCCCGTTCGCCGGCCCGGGCCGGCCAGCCCTTGATGAACCGGCGCTGCCGGGTCGAGTACGTCAGCCGGGTGAACGAGTTCATCGACACCGCCAGGCCGAAGAACCGCTCCATGACGGCCGCGAACAGGTACGCCCCGACGCCGACGAACTTCTCCTCGTCGAGTTCGAACTTGACCTCCAGGCCGCGGGCGTACCCGCCGACGATCTCGCCGGGCACGAACGCCACGTCCCGGACCGAGTCGATCGACAGCACGCCCTCGCGGACTTGCAGGGCGACCGCGGCCAGGTCGGCGTTCTGGTCGTCCGAGAAGTCGTAGAGCGCCAGGTACTCGGTCAGTGCCTCCCGGCCGCGGGCCTTGTCGGTCAGCGACAGGTGGTTCAGCGTCAGGTGGGAAATCACGCGCCAGTACGTCATCTTGGGCGAGTTCGCGTCGAGCCGCTTCTGCGCCGGCCGCAGGGTCGGCGTCGGCTGCCGCAGGACGCGGACTTCGGCCGGCAGGCCGAACCCGATCGGTTGGACCCGCCACCGCTCCGGGTTCTCGCGTAGTTTCGCCGGCAGTTCCCGGTTGCAGCAGGTGACCGCGGCCAGGGCCAGGGCCTCGGCCGGGGCGCGGGGGTTGAAGTCGCAATCGACGAAGTTCAACTCCATCTCGGTGCCGCGGTCCATGACCGGCTCGTCGTCCCGCTGGCGTTCGAGGTCGCGCGGCGTGCGGCTCGGCCGGCGGCGGCCCAGCCAGTACCGCCGGCTGCGGTCCGGGTGCTGGTGCCGGAACGAGTAGAACGGCTCGTACTCGACCTCGACCCCGCTCGGCAGCCGGTGGAACACGCGGTCCACGGAGTAGACCTCGAACCCGTGCGGCTTGTCGCTGTCCGGCACGACCGGGTGGTCGTGCCTCTGCCGCGACAGGTCGATGGCCTCGGTGCTGCCCTTGGTGAACAGGTTGACCATCGGCACCGCGCCGAGGCGGAACGTGGCGGCGCTGACGGCTTGCTCCTGCTCGGGCTTGACCGTGTGGTTGAGGAAGAAGTGGACTTCCAAGGTGTTCTGCTTCAGCACCCCGGCCTGCCGGGCGCGGTCCCACCCGGCCAGGTCGAAGAACCAGAACTTGTCGCGGTAGGCGAAGAACTCGGTCAGCAGACGGTAGCCCGGGAAGACGTGCGGCGGGTACGGCAGCACGCCTTCGTCGAGGGCCGGCACGTTCCCCGGCCCGCCGCACCCGAACCCGACCGGGCGGATCGCCTCGTCGGGCGTCAGGGTCACGAAGGTCCGCTCGCCCGGGGCGCGGAAGACGACGGCGCGGACGTTGTTGAACAGCAACTCGTACAGCGTCGTCGTCAGCGGGCCGTCGGCGTCCAGGAAGAAGCGGAGGGCGGCCGGCGCGCTGGTGTCGGGGTCGAGTTCGCCCAGGGCCAGGGACTCGAAGGAGACGCCGACCGGCAGGCGGAGCTGCAACAAGACGCGCGACTTGGTCCCGCCGGGCGGGACGCCCCACTCGGGCAGCAGGTCGCGGACGTCGGTGTACGGCGGGCCTTTGAACTGCGCCGCCGCCACCTCGACCGGCCAGAGCCGCGTCGGGTAGACGGTCCGGTAGTCGCACTGCACGCCCTGCACGGCCGTCGTGCGGAAGCCGGTGTGCCGGGGGACCGGCAAGCCCTTGACCAGGTCCGCCCCGGGGTTGGGCACGAACTGCGCGACCAGCATCGACGGCAGCGGGGCCAGGTAGTGCGGGTGGAGCAGGTTCAGCAGGGCTTCGGTCAACTCGGGGAAGTCGTCGTCCACCTTGTGATGGACGCGGGCGGCGAGCAGCGCGAACGCCTGGATCATGCGCTCGACGTGCGGGTCGGTGCTCCGCCCGTTCGGGCCGAGGGCGAGGTACCCGGCCTCCTTCTGGTACTCCCGGCCGAAGTCCCGGGCCTGGGTTTCGAGGAAGCGGAGTTCGCGGTCGTAGTACGGCCACAGTTCGCGGTTAGTCACGCCACCTCTCCCGTCGAGGAAACGATGTGCCGGCCCCGCGAGGCGTCGAACATGGTGTCGAACACGACCGGCTCGGCGACCCCCTGGCCGAGCCGGAGGGTCGCCCGAATGCGGAAGTACAGGGCGGACACTTTGAAAATACCACTCTGAAGCCGCTGCACGTCGTCGGGCAAACGGGGCGTGACTTCGACATCGGTCAGGCGGGAGTCGAAGTCGCGGATCGTGTCGCGGATGTGGTCGGCGTAGGTCTGGCGCTCGTCCGCGGACGCCGAGTTGATGTGCGTCAGGTCGCGGAGGCCGTAGTTCGCGACCGACCGCTCGACCTCGCCCAGGCCGGCAAAGAGTCGGTGCCCCGGGCGGCGGGTGTTGAGCAGGTCTTCGAGGTCGCGGAAGACCCGGGCTTCCATCTCGGCGAAGGTGTACCGGCACTGGTTGTTGCGAAATTCCGGCTCGGTCAGGCGGTCGAACACGGTCGGCAGGTAGTCGTTCATCGCCGGGAACCCCGCCGCGCGGTGGAAGGAGTCATCTTACGCAAGCCGCCCCGGCCGTATGCGGGCCGGGGCGGCGAGGGAAGTCGGGCTTACGTTAGCCGATCTTGATGTTCTTCTTGAGGTCGTATCCGCCCTTGCCGGCGGTCGCCACAACGCCCTTCTCGTTCTGCTCGAAGTACTCCATCTCGTACGTCGCGTAGTTCAGGGAGATCTGCTCGATCGGGAGGCCCGAATCATCAGTCCCGCCGGTCTGGTACGACGAAATCAACAGGTCAGTGAACTTGACGGTCAAGAACACCTGCTGCTCTTCTTTTTTGCCGGACTTGCGAAGGGTCAAGGTCGCTTCGGGCATGTGCTGGCCGGTGGCACAGAACAGCAAGACCTTAGGCGACGCCTTCGACATCTGCATCGTGAAGTGGAAGTCCTGGAAGCTGGCCTTCGCGCCGCCGCCGCCGCCGCCGTGGGTGTTCGAGCCGGAGTTCGACGCGCCCCAACTCCACGACAGGAGTTGGATTTGGTCTTCGAATCCCTTGTTCTTCGACTCGCCCTTAATGTCGCCCTTGATCAGGTTCAAGTGTGCGTCCAAAGCCATGTTCGACTCCTGTGTGAGAGAATTCACCGTGCGTACGTTCTGTGTATCGAACGGCCGCGGAACGCCCGCGGCCGAAAGGTACCTCGATCAAAAACGGAAACGGTCGCCGGGGCGGGCCGGCCGGCCCCGGCCGATCCGGGGGGCCACCACGGCGAAGGGGTTTACTTCTTCTGCGGCAGTTCCGCGACGAGCCGCATGGAGGTCGCCAGCCCTTCGAGCTGGAAGTGCGGCCGCAGGTGGGCAACGGCCTGGTAGTACCCGGGCTTGCCCTTCACTTCGCTGACGACGACCGACGCGGCCGCCAGGGGCCGGGACGCCAGCCCTTCGGGCGACGCCGTGGACGGACTCGGGTGAATGTAGTTCTGCATCCAGTTGTTCAACCAGAGTTCCATCGTGTCCCGCTCGGCGAACGACCCGACCTTGTCGCGGGCCATCACCTTCAAGTAGTGCGCGAACCGGGACACGCAGAGCATGTAGTTCAGTTTCGTCGAAAGCTCCGCGTTCGCGTTGGCCCCGGGGTCGAAGTACGTCTTCGGCTTCTGGGACGACTGGCTGCCGATGAACACCGCCTTGTCCGTGTCCTTGTAGTGCAACAGCGGCAGGAAGCCGAGGCCGCTCAACTCGGCCTCGCGGCGGTCGGGGATGAGCGCCTCCGTCGGGCACTTGGCCGACTTGCCGCCGGCTTCGGTGAAGACGTGCAGCGGCAGGTTCATCACCTGCCCGCCGCCCTCCACGCCCCGGCTCCGCATGAACCAGCCGTCCTGGGCGTATGCGTTGGTCATCCGGGCACCGAGCGCCCAGGCCGAGTTCATCCAAAGGTACTTCTGGTGGTCGGTCCCGTCGATCCCTTCGTTGTAGTTGAACTCATCGACCTTTTTGTCCGTCAGCCCCTGGCCGTACGGAAGCCGGCCCAGCACCCGGGGCATGGTCAGCGTCACGTACCGGGAGTCCTCGGTCTCGCGGAAGCTCTTCCAGGCGGCGTAATCGACGCCCTCGAAGATCTTCGCCAGGTCGCGGGGGTTGTTGATGTCCGTGAACGAGTCGAGGCTGAACATGTCGGCCCCGGCGGCCGACACGAACGGCGCGTGCGACGACGCGGCCACGCCCGACAGGCTCTGCAACAGCGACACGTCGGACGCCGACTTGCCGTCGAAGTGGTAGTCGCCCAGGAGCATCCCGAACGGCTGGCCGCCGAGTTGGCCGTACTCGGCCTCGTACACCTTCTTGAAGAGCGCGCTCTGGTCGAACTCGGTCGCCCGCTCGAAGTCCTTGACGAGCGTCTTTTTCGAGACGTTCATGACCTTGAGCTTGAGCGTCTGGCTGGTCTCGCTCTCGTTGACGAGGTACTTCAGGCCGCGCCAGGTGCCCTCCAACTTTTGGAAGTCGGGGCTGTGCAGGACTTCGTTGAGCTGCGTCGAGAGCTTGCGGTCGATCTCGGCCTTCCAGGCCTGGATCGTCCGCTCCACGTCGCCCGAAATCACGCTGCCGGGCTGGGCCTCCATCGCGGAGCGGACGAGCGCCTCGATGAACTCCTTATTCCGGGCCTTCTGCGCGTCGTCCTTCGGCTTGGTCGTGGCGAGCACCTGGTCGAGCAGGCTGCCCGAGGACTCGGTCGTGGTCGTCGCGGCGGCGGAAGACCCCGCCGCGGTGAGATTCTCGGCCATGATTTACTTGACCTCGGGGTTCGTCGGGATGCCCATTTCGGTGGCCAACTTCTGGACCTTGTCGGTACTCGCCAGGACTTCCTGGAGGATGTCGTCGAGTTGCGTGTTCGTCTGCAGGCTGGCCAGGATTTGGTCGAGCCGGCCGCGCATGTCCAGGAGTTCCTTGAGGGCCGGGATCTGCCGGGCGACGGCGGCCGGGGCGAAGTCGTCCATCGACTTGAACTCGAGGTTCGCCTTGAGCCGCGTGCCGTCCCCGGCGAGCGTGTTATCGACCGTCAGGTTCAGCTTCGGCGCGGCGTCCAACAAGACGGCGTCGATGTTGTCGCGGTCGATCTGCTGGAACTTGCGGTCGGCGAGTTTGCCGAGTTCTTTCTCGTCGCGGTGGCCCGAAAGCTCGGCCATGACGCCGACGACGAAGGGCAGTTCCTTCTTCTCCATCGCCCCGTTCGTCTCCACGTCGTAGGTGATTTGCACCCGCGGCGGGCGGACTCGGTCGAGTTTGTGCTGTTGGCTTTCGGCCATGATGCGTCTCGCTGCGGGGGAAGGGAATACTACCGGCGGCGTGCCGACTCGGGAAGGTCCAAGAAGTCGGATTCGTTACACACCATCTGACGGATGATCGGGTCCGATTGCAAGCACATTTTCGGGATTCTGTCGATTCCCTCCGCCCCCTGCGGAAGGCGCGTTTTCTGCAGTGGGGTGCTATTCCTACGGAAAGCATTCAATACGTCCCTCTGAATATTCCAGATCGCACGTTTCGCCGTCGGAAACCGACGGGGACCGGCCCATCGGGCGGCGGTTTCCGCTAGAATCCCCGCATGACACTGGCAACTTCTCTCGCCCCGTTCGTGACCGAAGTGATCCGCAACCGCGGGCAGGATTACTTCCGGTCCGGGGCCGTGTCCCTGGGCGTCGTGAAGCCCGCCGGGGTCGCCGCGACGGTCCGCGGGTCGGCCCGGTACGACGTCGATTTGCTCCTCGAAGGCCGGGCCGTTCACGCCTCGTGCAGCTGCCCTTACGGGTACGAACACGACGCCCCGTGCAAGCACATCTGGGCCACCATCCTGGCCGCCGAACCGCGTGGTTTCGCCACGACGGCCGCGGCCACGGGCCCGCTCCGCCTGGTCCTCGACGAGTACGAGTTCGACGAAGACGACGACGACCTCCCGGCCCCGCCGATCCGCGCGGCCGTGTCGTCGCCGGCCGGGAGCTTCCGCCCCGCCCCGCCCCCCGGTCCCCGCAAAGAGACCTGGCAGGACCAGCTCGCCGCGCTCCGCCGGGAGGTGCAACCGGCCGACCCGGACGCGCGGCCCGGCGGCCGGCGGGCCGCGCGCGAACTGCTGTTCGTCGTGGACGTGCCGGCCAGCGAGGTGGCGAAGAAGCTCGTCGTCGAGGTCAACTTCCAGGAGCGCAAAAAGAACGGCGACTGGAGCAAGCCGAAAGCCCAACAGCTCGCGGCCGCCGACATCGACGCGATCTCCGACCCGCTCGACCGGCAGATTTACGCCCTCCTGAGCGGGGCCGAACCGGGCGACGCCTACGGCTACAGCGCCCACTCCAGTGTCCGCTATTACGGCACCGGCGCGCCCCGGTTCCGCCTGTCCGGGGCGTTGCTCGAACTGCTGCTGCCGGTTCTCGCCCGGACCGGCCGCGTCCGCCTCCGGCGGCAGAATTACCCGCCGGTCCCGCCGGAGGTCGCGGTCGCCGACCTCGACCCGCCGTGGCAGTTGACCATCGGCATCGCCTCGTCCGGGTCGCAGTGGGTGCTGGCCGGGAGCCTGCGGCGCGGCGACGAGACGATGCCGCTGTCGGCCCCGGCGCTGATCGTCCCCGGGGTCGTGTTCTGGGCCGGCCGGTTCGCCCGGCTCGACGACGCCGGGGCGTTCGCGTGGGTGCCGACGCTCCGGCGGGTCGGGTCGATCGCCGTGCCCGCCGCCAAGGCCGACGACCTGCTCGGCGAGTTGGTGCAGATGCCCAGCCTGCCGCGGCTCGACCTGCCCGACGAGTTGCGGTTCACCGAGGTCACGGTCCCGCCCCGGCCGCGGCTCGTCGTCAAGGCGTCGAAGGCGACCTACGGCGCGGCGGGGCTGAACGCCGAGTTGTCCTTCGAGTACGGCGGCCTCGTCGTCCCCGCCCGCCCGGTCACGAGCGGCGTCTTCCGGCCGGACGGCCGGCGGTTCTTCCGCCGCGACCCCGTCGCCGAGCAAGCGGCCGACCGCGAGTTGCACCGCCTCGGCGCGCGCCCCGGGTACGTCCCCAACGGCGGGCCGACCCTCGACCTCAAGCCGACGCAGCTGCCCGGGTTGGTCCGCGAACTCGTCGCCGCCGGCTGGCGGGTCGAGGCCGACGGCAGTTTGTACCGGTCGGCCGGCAAGTTCGAGCTGGCCGTGAGTTCCGGGCAGGACTGGTTCGACCTGAACGGGACGGCCGACTTCGACGGGCACGCGGTCGCCTTCCCGAAACTCCTCGAAGCCCTGCGCCGCGGGGACGCGAGCGTCGTCCTGGACGACGGCAGCCTGGGCATGGTGCCCGAAGAGTGGCTCAAGAAGTACGGCCTGATCGCCCAGATGGGCACCGTCGAGGGGGACGCCGTGCGGTTCTCGCGGGCGCAGGCCGGCGTCCTCGACGCCCTGCTCGCCACCCGGCCGGAAGTGGCCTTCGACGCTCAATTCGCCCGCGCCCGGGACGAGGTGCAGAAGTTCCGGGGCGTCGCCGCGGCCGACCCGCCGGCGGCCTTCGTCGGCGAGTTGCGCGAGTACCAGCGGGAGGGCCTCGGCTGGCTCGGGTTCCTGCGCCAGTTCGGCTTCGGCGGGTGCCTGGCGGACGACATGGGCCTGGGCAAGACGGTCCAAGTCCTCGCCCACCTGGCCGGCCTGCCGACCGGCAAGAAGGCCAAGCCGTCGCTCGTCGTCGTGCCCCGGTCGCTGATTTTCAACTGGAAGAGCGAGGCGGCCAAGTTCGCCCCGAAGCTCAAGGTCCTCGACCACACCGGCGCGGCCCGCGACCGCACCGGCGCGGCCTTCAAGGGCTACGACCTGGTCCTGACGACTTACGGCACGCTCCGCAACGACGCCGAGGCGTTCACCAAGTTGAAGTTCGACACGTGCATCCTCGACGAGTCCCAGGCGGCCAAGAACTCGACCACCGAGACGGCCAAGGCGGTCCGGCTGGTGCGGGCCGACCACCGGCTGGCCATGAGCGGCACGCCGATCGAGAACCACCTCGGCGAGTTGTGGACCCTGTTCGACTTCCTCAACCCCGGGATGCTCGGCCGGGTCGCGCTGTTCAGCGGCGCGGCCCTGAGCAACCCCGACCCCGAGACGCGGACCGTCCTGGCCCACGCCCTCCGCCCGTTCATCCTCCGCCGCACCAAGGACCAGGTCGCCAAGGACTTGCCGCTGAAGACCGAGCAGACGGTCTACTGCGACCTCGGGCCGTCGCAGCGCAAGCTCTACGACGAGTTGCGCGACCACTACCGCGAGTCGCTGTTGGCCCGCGTCGATGCGGCCGGGCTGGGCCGGTCGAAAATCCTCGTCATCGAAGCCCTGCTCCGGCTGCGCCAGGCGGCCTGCCACCCCGGCCTGATCGACAAGGCCCGCGCCCCCGAGAGCAGCGCCAAGCTCGACGTGCTCGTGCCCCAGTTGCAGGAACTCGCCGAGGGCGGCCGCAAGGCGCTCGTCTTCTCGCAGTTCACGTCCCTGCTGGCCATCGTCCGCGCCCGCCTCGACGCGCTGGGCGTGACCTACGAGTACCTCGACGGCCGCACCCGCGACCGGGCCGAGCGGGTCGAGCGCTTCCAGACCGACCCCGACTGCCGGCTGTTCCTGGTGAGCCTGAAGGCCGGCGGGGTCGGCTTGAACCTGACGGCGGCCGAGTACGTCTTCCTGCTCGACCCGTGGTGGAACCCGGCCGTCGAAGCCCAGGCCATCGACCGCAGCCACCGCATCGGCCAGACGAAGCCTGTGTTCGCCTACCGGCTGATCGCCCGGGACACGGTCGAGGAGAAGGTGCTGGCACTCCAGCAGAGCAAGCGCGAACTCGCCGACGCCATCCTCGGCGGCGACGCCCGCCTGATCGCCGACCTGAAGCGCGAAGACTTAGAGTTGTTGCTGTCGTAAGGCGACGGAAAACTACCGGTACGTGCGGCGGACGTAGCCCATGAGCAGCACGAAGGCGTCGGACCACGTCACCGGGTTGTGCTCGTACAGCCGCTTGACTTGGGCCGCGCGGTCGGCGTGCCAGCGGGCGAAGGCGTCGAAGGTTAGCGCCGGGAGTGGCGAGAGACCGGTTCGCTCCGCGTGCTGTCGGCATGACTCCGCGTGCGCGGCCAGGAGGTCCGCCGGGGCGGTGACGCCGAGGTGGACGCGGCCGACCGACGATGGCCCGGTGAGTTTCCGCCGGAAGCCCCGCCACAAGTCGTTCGTCGTGGCGACGACACTCTCGTCCGGGAACCGGGTCAGAAGCTGGACGAAGACTTCCGCGGGCCAAATCTGGTTTTGCGTCGTGCCACCGGGGCCGGGGACTGCGGTGGACGAAGCCATGAGGACGACGATCCACCCGTCCAGGGCGTGGCTGAGCCGGACGCCGGCGTGATCCAGGGTCGGCTCGTCGAGCACCGCGTCGGCGAATCGCCTCGTTCCGGCCGCGTGCCAGTCGGCGATGTCCTTTCGCCCGAACGGGTTGTCGAAAAACTGCGAGATCACCGCGGCGTCCGCCGGGACGAGCCGTCCGGTCAAATTGTAGACGATGGCGTACTGGCCCGACGCGAGCCGTCGTACGAGCTGCAAGCCGTAGAAAAATTGCCACAGCAACAAGCCGAGTGGCATTGCGAGTAGGGTCAGCAAGATCACATTGAGCATCCGGTCCACGAAGCCCGAGGACGGCACGACCCAGGCGACGGCGGCGGCCAACGCGACCACTGCCAGGTTCGCCGCGAGCTTGCGGAGGAGCCGGACCCGTCGCCGTTCGCCGGTGAACGGGAAGGCGGCCAGCCACGCCCAGGCCCTGACGAGCCAGGTCGGGTTGAGCTTCGGGAACGCCCGGTCGGCGAGGGCGTTGGCCCGCGCCTCGACCCGCTTGCCGCCGCGGAATTCGTCGAGGTCGTCGCGCCACGCCTCCTCGTCGGCCCAGGGGGTGTTGAGAGCGTGGAGATTCGCCGCGGCCGACGCGCCTTCGGCCCAGACGGTGTAGAGCGTGAACCCGCGCGGCCCGAGTTCGCCGGCCAGCACCAGGGTGCCGGCGGCGACCGGCTTGCCGCTGCGCTTGCGGGCGGTGGCGGTGAAGCGCACGTCGGCGTACAGCCCGTCGAACGGCGGGCCGGCGAGCCGTGGTACGCCGAGGCCGGCCGGCGGGGCGGCGTCCATTGCGATGGCCCGGCCGACGGCGACGACCGTGTCGGGGTCCGGCCGCGTCACCTCAAAGCCTGACAGCCGGGCCACCAGCGTGGCGGCGACCGCGTCCGTGGCCGCGCGGGGGAAGCCGCGGAGGCGGACTTCGGTCCGGTGGTCGGCGGCGTGGGTGGTCGTGGTGGTGGCCCCCTCGAACAGCCACAGCCAGTGGTCGGCGGCGGCGTCGAGGTCGGCTTCGGACCAGAGTTCGGGCCGGAATTCGGGGCGGAGGAGGGCTTGCATCCGGTGATTAGACGGTCCGACGCGGAAGGCGTCAACCGCCCGGCCGGGAAGTTCTCGTTACCGCGGGGCGGGCAGGCGGTCGAGGAGGACTTTGAACGCCGGCAGGGCCTGCACCGGTTCGAGGTCGGGGTCGGTCGCCAGGCGGTCGCGGTCCTTGTACCCGCCGTCCAGGAGTCGCGCGACCAGGTCGAGGCTCCGCCGCAGGTACAGGCCGCGGAGCACCCGCTCGGCCGGGGTGGCGGTCGCCGGGTCGCGGCCGTGCGTCACGGCGGGGGCGCACAGGGCGTAGCAGCAGGCGGACTCGACGAGTACGGTCTGGTTCTTGGGGTACTGCTCCAGGAGTTTGGCGGCCCGGGCCGACCCCGCCGCGTGACCGCCGCAGCGCGGCTCGACGACCATGACGCGGATCACGGCGGTCGGGTCCTTCGGGTTGAGCGCGGCGTACTCCAGGCGGAGCCGCAAGGACTCGCCGAAGGCCCGGTCGGCCGCGGCCCGGTCGCCCCGCTTGTGGGCCACCGTGCCCAGGAAGTACTGCGTCAGCGAGTACTCGCGTTGCAGTTCGAGGTGCTCGGGCGTGGTCATCAGCGACCGGGTGAGCGCGGCCGCGGCGGCGTACCGCTTCTCGGCCTCGGCCACCTCGCCGCGGGTGAACAGGAAGTTCCCGTACTCCTCGGACTTGGCCGACACCTCGCGCTTGAATTGGAGGTTGCCCGGATTGCTCGCCGTGAGGGCGGCGAACAGGTCGAGGGCCTCCTGGTACGCCGCCTTCGCTTCGGCGTCGCGGCTCAGCTTCATGCGGAGCTTGCCGACCTGGTAGCACGCCCCGGCCAGGCCGACCTTGATGCGGTACGCGTGCGGGTCGGTCGGCGGCACCTTGGCCAGGTCGCGCCAGATGGCCAGGGACGCCTCGGCGTCGTCCAGGGCCTTGGGGAAGTCGATGCCCCGGCGGCGGCCGACCTCGGCGATCTTGAAGAGCGTCAGCGCGACCGATTGCCTCGCCTCCGAGACCGGGATCTCGCCGGACCGCGGCCGCTCGGCGACGCCCTCTTGCAAGGCCAGGGCCTGCCGGTACAGGTCGAGGGCCGCGCGGCCGCCGTCGATCGTGGCGTTGGCTTCGAGGGTCGCGTCCCCGAGGCTCCGGAGGCACAGGCCGAGGTTGCCGTCGGCCTTGTCGAGTTCCTTCGCCTCGGCCGCGCGCAGCCGTTCGATGATCGCGCGGGCGGCGGTGTAGGCGGCGACCGCTTCGGGGAACTTCTTCCGCTCCATCGCCACGTTCCCGGCTTCGAGTTGGAGGATGTACACGCCCTTCTCGGACAGGCCGCGCGGGTTGCCCCGGGCGAGCTGGGCTTGCATCAGGTCGTCGAGCACCTTGAGCACGTTCAGGCGGACGGCCGGCGGCACCGCGGCGGCTTCGAGTTGGCGCGGCACCTGGGTCACCAGGTTCGACATGTCGGTCCGGGCGAAGTCGTAGTTCTCGTTCGCCTCCGTCTCGTTCTTCACGGCCAGTTCGAGGTTGGCGAGGGCGTCGGTCTCGCCCTTCTCCGCACGGTCCACGGTCAGCGCGAGGTCGTTCCGCTGCCGGTAAAAGGTCGTGGCGAAGACGGTCGAGCCGCCGGCGACGAGGACGAGGAGAGCCAGGACCGCGCCGACCAGGCCGGCCACCCGGGGGTTCCGCCTCGTCCAGCGGACGAGCCGCTCGGGCAGGCCGACGGGCCGCGCGGTAATCGGCCGGCCGTCGAGGAAGCGGCGCAGGTCGTCGGCCAGGGCGGTGCAGTCCGCGTACCGCTTGGCCGGGTCTTTCTGGAGGGCCTTGAGGCAGATCGTTTCGAGGTCGCGCGGGCAGTTGGCGACGAGCAGGGTCGGCGGGGCCGGCTCGCGGGTGAGCACCTGGTCGAGGGTGTCCACGACGCTCGTGCCCTTGAACGGCGGGCGGCCGGTGAGCAGGTCGTACAGGGTCGCCCCGAGGCTGTACTGGTCCGAGTGCGGGCCGACGGCGCGCTGGTCGCCGCGGGCCTGCTCGGGGGCCATGAAGCTCGGCGTGCCGAGGACCGACCCGCTCCGCGTCCGCCCGGAGTCGTCGTCGATGGCGCGGGCCAGGCCGAAGTCGGTGACCTTCGGCGTGCCGTCGGCGTCGAGCAGAACGTTGGCCGGCTTCAAGTCGCGGTGGATGACGCCCGCCGCGTGCGCCGCCGCCATGCCGTCGGCGAGTTGGGCGACGATGGCGGCCGCCGTCCGGGGCGGGAGCGGGCCGTCCTTGATCTTCTGGTCGAGCGACCCGCCGGGGCAGAACTCCAGGGAGAAGTACGGCCGGCCGGCCTGCTCGCCGATCTCGAAGATTTGCACGATGTGCCGGTGCCGGATCAGGGCGACCGCCCGGGCTTCGGCCAGGAACCGCCCGAGTTGGTCGGCCGTCGCGTGCTCGGCGGCCAGGACCATTTTGAGCGCAACGAGGCGGTTCAGCCCCTGTTGCCGGGCCTTGTACACGACGCCCATGCCGCCGCGGCCGACCTCGTGAACGATCTCGTAACCGGGCACCAGCGGCGGGGCGAAGTCGGTCGTCTCCGCGACGCCGAACGGCACCACGCTGCTGGCCGACCCGCCGGACGCGGAGGAACCGCCCGACTCCGGGAGCAGCACGACCAGCGAGGAGAAGGACGGGTCGGGCGTGTCCGGCGGCGCGAGCGCGACGGTGAGCGCGTACTCGGGCACGACGACCGCGACGTGCGAATCGTCTTCCAGCACGACGACGGCGGTAACATCGCCGCACACCGGGCAGGCGGTGGCCACGACCCCGACGGTCGGGTTCCAGGTGTGGCCGAGCGAGCAGCGGTAACCACCGGCCATGCCAGAACCTCGGAGGGCGGAACCCCGCCCTGCAATTATCCCCAGGAACGGCCCCGATTCAAGCACCGGAGTGGGGAGTGGGTGTGCTTGTGGATTTTGGCGAGCGGCACCCGTGAGGGTGCCGGTAGCCCGAGAACACCGGCACTCTTACGAGTGC
>JANYHV010000304.1 GCA_025362195.1 Fimbriiglobus sp.
CGGCAAGCGGACTCCCGCTGAAACCCGGCGAGCCGAGAGCGCCAGCGACTGGAGGTTCCTCGATCTTCAGTCGCTGACCGCGAAACTCCGGGCGCTGACGCTTCCGGCTCGCCGGGCGTCAATCGACGCGGTACTGCCAGAGCTTGCAGTTCAGGCTGCCGTTGAAGAAGGGGTGGTTCGACCGCACCGGCCGGCGGACCTTGCGGGTGTGCGGGTTGTTCACCGTGAAAATCGCCAGGTCCCACCCGGCCCACTGGTTCGCCGTCACGTCGCCGATCGTCGCGTACAACTCGTCGAGTTCGGCCTCCTCGCCGATCCGTTCGCCGTAGGGCGGGTTGCAAATCAGTTGGCCAAGTGTCGCCGTCGGCGGGCGGGACTGGCGGAGGTCGCACTTCTCGAACCGCAGCAAGTGCCCCAACCCGGCGAGCTTGGCGTTCTCATGGGCGAAGTAAATCGCGTCGTCCCGCACGTCCGACCCGCCGATGGGCTGCTCCAACGTCGTCCGCATCCGCCGGCGGGCGTCCTCGCGGAGCGACGCCCAGTGGCCCTTGTCGAAGTCCATCCAGCCGTAGAAGGCGAACCACCGGCGGGTCAGCCCCGGCGGCCGGTGCAGGGCGATCATCGCCGCCTCGATGGCGAACGTGCCCGACCCGCACATCGGGTCCCAGAGCGGCCGGGTGCCGTCGTACCCGACTTGCAGCAGTAATCCGGCGGCCAGGGCTTCGTTCAGCGGTGCCCGGGTCGAGATCGGCCGGTAGCCGCGTTTGTGCAGGGAGTCCCAGGAACTGTCCAGGCTCAGGACGGCGTGGTCGTGGCTGACGTGCAGGTTCAGGCCCATGCCGGGGAACTCGGTATCGACGCTGGGCCGCCGGCCGTACTTGTCCCGGAACTGGTCGCAGATGCCGTCCTTGACCCGCCGGGCGGCGTACTGCGAGTGCGTGAGGCCCGAGTTCTTGACGTTGCAATCGACGGCGATCGTGTGGTCGGGCGTCAGGTGCTCGTCCCAGTCGATGGTCCGCACGGCGTCGTACAGTTCGTCCGGGTTGCGGACGACGCCCTCGAACACCGGCCGGAGGACGCGGACGGCCGTGCGGAGGTACAGGTTGGCCCGGTAGACGAGTTCGAGGGGGCCGCTGAACGCGACGCCGCCGCGGCCGGGGGCGATGTCGAAGGCGCGGAGGTTGGCCAGCTCGGCCGCCAGGACCGGTTCCAGGCCGCGGGCACAGGTCGCAAAATACCGGGTCATCCCTACGGCCGTCCGATCACGAAGAGCAAGGCGACGCCGCCGACGACGGTCAGCAGCACGACCGCCTTCAAGAGTTTATCGACGAACCAGACGGCGAGGCCCTCGCCCACCTTCAGGCCCATCATTTGGGCGTGCGTGAACGAGCAGATCGCCATGTGGGCCGGCAGGGCGAGGAAGAACTGGACGACGCCGGCCTCCCACAGCGGGTACCCGCCGGCGCGGTACACCTGCGTCAGCCCCGCCCCGAACACCGCGTCCACCACGGCCGGGACGGTGAGGAGCACGCTGACCATGCCGAACGACCGGAGCAGCCCCGGCTGCGGCACGCGGCAGATCAGGCACGCCAGCCGGAAGACGAACACCTCGAACCCGACCACGGTAAGCAGTACCATGCCGAGGCAGACGAGGACCGGGATGAGTTGGGCCGGGTTCACGGCGGGCACCTGCGGGAAGGCGGGGGACGAAGGTTACGCCGGCAGCGGGAAGCTCTCGCACAACTCGCGGACGCTGCCCCGGACGCGGGACAACAGGTCGTCGTCGGCCGGCTTCGACAGCACGTCGCCGATCCACTTGGCGATCTGCCGCATCTCGGCCTCCATCATGCCCCGAGTCGTCAGGGCCGGCGTGCCGAGGCGGATGCCGGACGGGTCCATCGGCTTGCGGGGGTCGTACGGGATCATGTTCTTGTTGGCGGTGATGCCGGCCGCGTCGAGCGCGTGCTCGGCCTGCTTGCCGCCGATGCCCGACTTGGCGAACACGTCCACGAGCATCAAGTGGTTGTCCGTCCCGCCGGACACGATGGGGTACCCGGCGGACAGGAGCGCGTCCGCGAGGCCGCTGGCGTTCTTCAAGACCTGCTGCTGGTAAGTGATGAAGTCGGGCCGCAGGGCTTCGCCGAAGGCGACCGCCTTGGCCGCGACGACGTGCATGAGCGGCCCGCCCTGGACGCCGGGGAAGACGGCCGAGTCGATCCGCTTGGCCCAGTCCTCGGTACACAACACGAGGCCGCCGCGCGGGCCGCGCAGGGTCTTGTGCGTGGTCGTCGTCACGAAGTCGGCGTGCGGCACCGGGTCCGGGTGGACCTTGGCCGCGACCAGCCCGGCGATGTGCGCCATGTCCACCATGAACAGCGCCCCGACCTCCCGGGCGATGTCGGCGAACTTGGCGAAGTCGATCGTCCGCGGGTACGCACTCGCACCGGCGATGATGATCTTCGGCTTGTGCTCCCGGGCCTGCGCGGCGACCTGGTCGAAGTCGATGCGGTGGGTGTCCGGGGTCACCCCGTAGAACGTCGCCTTGAAGTACTTGCCCGAGAAGTTCAGCTTCATGCCGTGGGTCAGGTGCCCGCCGTGCGCCAGGTCGAGGCCGAGGATCGTGTCGCCCGGCTGCAACGCCGCGAGGAACACGGCCATGTTGGCCTGCGCGCCGGAGTGCGGCTGGACGTTGGCGTGGGCCGCGCCGAAGATCGCCTTGGCCCGCTTCAGGGCCAGGGTCTCGGCCTGATCGACGTACTCGCACCCGCCGTAGTACCGCTTCCCGGGGTACCCCTCGGCGTACTTGTTCGTCAGGACAGTACCCTGCGCGGCCATCACGGCCGGGCTGGCGTAGTTCTCGGACGCGATCATTTCGAGGCCGAAGCGCTGGCGCGAGACTTCGCCCTGGACGGCGTGCCAGAGTTCGGGGTCGGCGGTCTTGAGCAGGTCCATAGCGGTCCTCACACCTGGCAGAGAAGTCAGTCCAACACGATTCCGGCGGCGACCAGTTCGGCCCGCACGTCCAGCCCCGGGTGGTACAGCAGGCCGGCCCACCCGTGGGCCTCGGCGGCGGCGATGTTCTTCGGCAAGTCGTCGAGCAGCAGGCACTCGCCGGGCCGGGCGTGGGCGTACTCCTGGCAGTACTCATAGTAGGCGGCGAGCGGCTTGCGGGCCTTCGCTTCGTGCGACGGGCACCGCGCACTGAAGTGCCCCAGCACGTCCGCGTAGTCTTCCGCGTACCGAAGGTAGTGGGCGTCGCACGTGTTGCTCGCCAGCACCAGCCGGTAGTTCTTCGCCAGCGCCGGGATCACGTCGCAAACGTGGTCGTTCCGCGTGAAAATGTCCGCGAACGCCCGCACGAACTCGGCCTGCGAGCAGGTCAACATCCCGGCGACCCGCGAGGTGCCGAAGAACTCGGCGGTCGTGATCGCGCCCGACTCGTAGTCGTCCATCGCTTGCCCGCCGTACACCGCCCGGTCGAGGGCGTCGGCGTCGAGGGGCGAGTGCGCGACGAGTTGGGCGACGGCCCGGCGGTGGTCGAAGAACCCGAGGACGTTGCCGAAGTCGATGAAAATCGTTTTCATGCGGGCATTTTACGAGCGGAACGACCCGCCGGCGTGCGAATCCGCTCCGCGACGGGGGCGACTCGTCCTTCCGCACGCGAATGCTTGCGTCGGCACGCCCGGGCGGTTACCATCGGCCATCCGTCAGCACCTGTGCCCCACAGGACCCGTCCCCATGCCGCTCCCGTTTCGCCGCCGACCCGCCGGGGTCGCCGCGGCCGTCGCCGTCGGGCTGACCGTCTGGGCCGTCGCCGCCGAACCGCCGGCGAAGGTCGCCGCCCCGGCCGCGGTCGCCTTCCCCGCCGCCCGCGCGATCGTCGTCAAGTACTGCCAGGACTGCCACTCGGCGAAGGCGATGAAGGGGTCGCTCGACCTGGAGCGGTTCGACACGGTCGAGGCCGTCCGCAAGCACGCCAAGGTCTGGCAGGGCGTCGTCGAGATGGTCGAGGTCGGCGAGATGCCGCCGAAGGGCAAGCCGCAACTCACGGCCGGGGAGAAGCGCGACCTGCTGGTCTGGTCGCGCGGCCTGCTCGACGCCGCGGCCAAGGCCACGGCCGGCGACCCCGGGTTCGTCCCCCTGCGGCGGTTGAGCAACGCCGAGTACGACGCGACCGTCCGCGACCTGACCGGCATCGACCTGCGGCCGACCCGCGAGTTCCCCGCCGACGGGGCCGCCGGCGAGGGCTTTACGAACGCCGCCGAGGCACTGACGGACGTCTCCCCGGCGCTGCTGACGAAGTACCTGGCCGCCGCCAAGGACGTGGCCGACCACGCCGTGCTGCTGCCCGACGGCTTCCGCTTCTCGGCCGGCAAGACCCGCCGCGACTGGACCGACGAGAGTACCGCCCGGCTCCGCGCCTTCTACGCCCGGTACACCAACCCGTTCGGCCAGCCGCCGCTCGCGCAATACCTGGCCGCGACCCTCAAGCACCGCGCCGCCTTGCGGGCCGGCACGACGACCGTGGCACACGTCGCGGTCGCCGAGAAGCTGCACGCGAAGTACCTCGGCGTCGTGTGGGCGACGCTCACCGGCACGGACGGCGGCGAACCGCTCGCCGGCCTGCGCGGGGCGTGGGCCGTCGCCGGCCCCACGGACGCACCGGCCCTCGCGGCCATGATCGCGGCCTGGCAGGCGAAGCTCTGGAAGCCGGCCGCCGTCGGCAGTTACCGCAGCCCCGCGCAACGGGTGCCGGTCGAACCGCCGGGGAGCGACCCGAAGGCGGTGGCGGGCCACGCGGCCTTCCGGGCGTGCTTCCCGCAGGTCGTCTGCTTCCCGCAGGTGGTGCCGACCGACGAGGTCGTCTCGCTGAAGATGTTCCACCGCGAGGACGCCGACCTGGACCGGCTATTCCTGGACGCCGCGGCCCGGCGGGAACTCGACGCCCTGTGGCGCGACCACCGCACGGTCGGCCGCCAGCCGGAGGCCGAGGACGCCTACCTGCCGCAGTTCATCGGCTACGTCACGCAGGACCAGCCGAAGGAAACCCTCGCCCGGTTCGAGGGGATGCGGCCGGAGTTCCACCGCCGCGCCGCCGACTTCGCCGCGGAGTTGCGCGCGGCCGAGCCGAAGCAGGTGGCGCGGCTGCTGGCGTTCGCCGCCGAGGCGTACCGCCGGCCGCTGACCGACCGCGAGGCGGCCGAGCTGCCCGAGTTGTACGCGACGATCCGCCAAAAGGGGGCCGGGCACGACGAGGCGTTGCGCAGTGTGTTGGCCCGCGTGCTGGTCTCCCCCGCCTTCCTGTTCCGCGTCGAAACCGCCCCGCCCGGCAAGCTCGCCGGCCCCGTCGGCGACCACGAATTGGCCACGCGGCTGAGCTACTTCCTCTGGTCGTCCGGCCCCGACGCCGGCCTGCGGACCCTCGCCGCCGCGGGCCAACTGCGCGACCCGGCGACGCTGGAGGCGCAAGCCCGGCGAATGCTCGGCGACCCGCGCGTGCGGGCACTCGCCGTCGAGTTCGGCACGCAGTGGCTGCACGTCCGCGACTTCGGCAGCTTCAACGAGAAGAACGAGCAAGTCTTCCCGACCTTCACCGTGGAACTGCGGCGCGCGATGGACGAGGAGGGGGTGCTGCTCTTCCAGGACCTGTTCCAGGCCGACCGCGCCGTGACGGGGCTGCTCGACGCCGACCACACGTTCCTGAACGAACTGCTGGCCAAGCACTACGGCATCCCCGGCGTGACCGGGCCGCACTGGCGGCGGGTCGAGGGCGTGCGGCGGTACGGCCGCGGCGGGGTGCTCGGCCTGGGCAGCGTGCAGAGCAAGCAGGCCGCCGCGTCCCGCACCAGCCCGACGCTGCGCGGCAACTGGGTCGTCGAGACCCTGCTCGGCGAGCGGTTGCCGCGGCCCCCGGCCGACGTGCCGAAACTGCCGGAGGAGGGCGGCACCGACAAGCTCACCGTCCGCCAGTTGACCGAGCGGCACAGCAGCGACCCGGCGTGCGCCGTCTGCCACGTCCGCACCGACCCCTACGGCTTCGCGCTCGAGGGCTTTGACGGCATCGGCCGCAAGCGCGACGCGGACGCCAACGGCCTGGCCATCGACAGCACGGCGACGCTGCGCGACGGCACGACCTTCGACGGCCTCGACGGCCTCAAGCGGCACCTGCTCACCGCCAAGAAGCCGGTCGTCGTGCGGCTCTTCTGCAAAAAACTCCTCGGCTATGCCCTGGGCCGGAGCGTCGCCCTGTCCGACGCGGCGCTGCTCGACGAGATGGTGCTGGCGCTGGACAAGGCCGACGGCCGGGTCACGGCGGCGGTCGCGGCGGTCGTCCGCAGCCCGCAGTTCCGCACGGTGCGGGGCGGCGATTTCGACGAAGCCGAGTAACCCCGCGGGAGTCCGCCGATGCCGACGCGAATCGTCCACCCGGTCACCCGCCGCGCCTTCCTGCGCGGCGTCGGCGTGAGCGTGGCCCTGCCGTGGCTCGAATCGGCGGCCTGGGGGGCACCGGTCGGCGGCAAGGCGGTCGAGCCGCCGGTCCGCTTCGCCTGCCTCTTCTCGGGCAACGGCTTCCACAGCAAGGAGTGGTGGGCCGAGGGCACCGGCAAAGACATGAAACTCGGCAAGGTGCTCGAACCCTTGACGCCCCACCGCGAGAAGCTGATCTTTTTGCGCGGCCTGTACAACCAGGAAGCCCTCGTCGGCGGCATCCACAGTTGCCAGACCGGCAACCTGCTCACCGGCGCGCACCTCGCCCCGAACGGCGAGATCAAGAGCGGCGTCAGTTGCGACCAGCTTTTGGCGGAGCGGACGAAAGGCCAGACGAAGGTGCCGAGCCTGGTGCTGGGCACCGAGCCGTCGATCGCGGCGATTCACAAGAACTACTCGATGATTTACTCGTCGCACATCTCGTGGAGTTCCGCGTCCACCCCGACGCCGCTGGAACTGTACCCCGCGCTGGCCTTCGACCGGCTGTTCCGCGACGAGGCCGGCCGGGCCGACAAGAGCGTGTTGGACGCCGTCCGGCAGGACGCGCGGGACGTGAAGCGGACCGTGAGCAAGAGCGACGCCCGCCGGCTGGACGAGTACCTGGCGTCCGTCCGCGAGGTCGAACAGCGGATCGACGCGGCCGGCAAGGGCGGGCGGTTGCAGGGCTGGCGGCCGACGCTCGCCAAGCCCGACGCCCCGCGGCCGGCCGACGGCGTGCCCCAGGACATCGACCAGCACATGCGGCTGATGTGCGACATCCTCGTGCTCGCCTTCCGCACCGACACGACGCGCGTCTGCACGCTGAAGCTGAACAACGACCACTCGTCGTTGCGCTTCCCGCACCTCAAAGTCGATTACATGATCCACCACCTGCTGTCGCACACCGACGGGGCCGACTGGCTGAAGGTGAACCAGTTCTTCGCGCAGCAGGTCGCCTACGTCGCCGCCAAGCTCGACGCCGTGCAGGAGGGCGAGCGGACCCTGCTGGACAACAGCATGATCCTGTTCCTGTCGAGCATGATGACCGGCAGCCACAACAACGACCAACTCCCCGTGGTCCTGCTCGGCGGCGGCGGCGGAAAGTTGCAGTCGGGCCGGGTGCTCGACTACCTGGGCAAGCCGAACCGCAAGATGTGCAGCCTGTACCTGTCGCTGATGGAGAAGGCCGGCGTCAAGCTCGACCGCTTCGGCGACTCGACCGAAAAGCTGGCCGAGATTTAGCCGTCACCGGACGTCCACAAGGGTGACATCGACGCCGGGCACGCCGGCGAGGACGGCGTCGAGGGCGGCGTGGCGGAACAGCCGCCGGTACCACGGCCGCTGCGACCGGCCCATCACGAGGTGCGTGATGCGGTACTCGGCGACGAACCCGGCGACGGCGGCCGCGACCGTCGGCCCGGTGAACGGCATGGCGATGCCGCCGAGTTGCTGGGCCAGGGCGAGGGAATCGCTCACCTGCCGCTGGGTCGCGGCGTCGATCCTCTCCACGCTCTCCCGGGGCGTCCGCACGTACACGGCGTACCACGGGGCGTTGAACCGGTCGGCCAGCCGCGCCGCCTTGCGCAACAGGCGGTGCGGGTTCGGGCCGCGCGAGCTCAGGCAGACCATGACCCGGTCCGACCCGTTGTCGGCCGGCCCGCCCCGCTTCTTCTGCCGCTGCCGGTCGAGGGCCGCTTTGCACACCATAGCCGTTTTGCACACCATAGCGGCGGCCTGCACATCATAAGCGGGTTGGGGCATCTGCGTGAAAATCAGTCCGACTGCGAACTCTTCGGTTCGGCGACTAGTTCGGCGACTGGCACGCCGACGGCTGTTGCAAAGCGGCTGAGCATCGACAACCTAGTCCTACAGCCGTAGTCACTAGTGCCTCACCGCACGAGTTTTTCGGAATAACCCCTACACTACCCCCACACAATGGGGGTGGGGCATGCGGAAGAAGTACTTGGTCGATCTGACGGGCGGCGAGCGTGCGGAGCTGGAGGCCCGGTTCGCCGGCCCCCTGACGCTGCGGCAGCGGAACCGGGTGCAGGTCCTGCTGCGGGCCGACGCCGGCGAGACCGACGCCGACATCGCCGACGACCTGGGCGTCACCCCGCACACCGCCGCCAACGTCCGCCGGAGGTTCGCCGCCGAGGGGCTGGAGGCCGCCCTGACCGAGCGGCCCCGCTCCGGCGGCCCGGCCCGGCTCGACGGCAAGGCCGAGGCGGTCGTCATCGCCCTGGCGTGCAGCCCGGTCCCCCAGGGCCGGACCGTCTGGACCGCCCGGATGCTCGCGAGCCGGCTGGTCGAGTTGCACGTCGCGGAGTCGGTGTCCGAGGACACGATCCTCCGCGTCCTCAAAAAAGTGACCTCAAGCCGTGGCAGAAGAAGAGCTGGTGCCTCCCCAAGGGGGTAGACGGCGGCTTCATCCACAACATGGAGGACGTCCTGGAACTGTACGGCGAGCCGCACGACGCGGCCCGCCCGGTGGTCTGCTTCGACGAGTGCAGCAAGGAGTTGCACGGCCACGTCGCCGACCCGATCCCGGCGGCTCCGGGGCACCCGGCCAAGGAGGACTACGAGTACAGCCGGCACGGTACCGCGAACCTGTTCGTGATCGTCGAGCCGCTCGCCGGCACGCGGCGGGTGACCGTGACCGACCGGCGGACGATCCCCGACTTCGCGGCGCAGATGAAGTACCTGTGCGACGAGTTGTACCCGGCGGCGACGGTGATCCGCCTGGTGCTCGACAACCTGAACACGCACACGCTCGGGTCGCTCTTCGCGACGTATCCGCCGGAAGAGGCGTGGCGTTTGGCGCGGCGGCTGGAGTTCCATTACACGCCGAAGCACGCCTCGTGGCTGAACATGGCGGAGTGCGAGTTGAGCGTGCTGAGCCGGCAGTGTCTGAACCGCCGCGTGACGAGCCGGGAGCGACTGTCGGCCGAGGTCGCCGCGTGGGTGACCGAGCGGAATCAGGCGCAGGCCAAGATCGTCTGGACCTTCCGGGTGGCCGACGCCCGGAGGAAGCTGGACTTCCTATACCCGAAAGAACTCGTGCGGTGATGCACTAGAATAGTCCTGCCAAGGAGTACCGGCGAGGGGCGATCATGTCAGGACGGCCGACGGCGAAGCAGGTGGTGCGGTGGGCGCGGGAAGTCGAGGTCGTCGGCGGCCGCATCGGCCGGCACTTCGCCCGCACCGAGCCCCGCCGGCGGGCGGTCGGCTACATCCGGGGCTTGCTCGGCGACGCCGAGCGGAAGAACGGCTGGCAACTCGCCGAGGCGCTCGGCGAGGCGACGCCCGACGGCGTCCAGCACCTGCTCGCGCGGGCCGACTGGGACGCCGACGCCGTCCGCGACGAGCTGATCGGCTACGTCGGCGAGCGGCTGGGCGACCCCGGCGGCGTGCTGGTCGTGGACGAGACGGGGTTCCTCAAGAAGGGCGTGAAGTCCTGCGGGGTGGCGCGGCAGTACACCGGCACCGCCGGCCGGGTCGAGAACGCCCAGGTCGGCGTGTTCCTCGCCTACGCGGGGCCAAAGGGCCACGCGCTCGTCGACCGGGCCCCGTACCTGCCCAAGGAGTGGGCGGGCGACCGCGGCCGGTGCGACGCGGCCGGCGTCCCGGAGGGCGTGGGGTTCGCGACCAAGATCGCGCTGGCCAAGCGGATGGTCGAGCACGCCCGCGACCGCGGCCTGCCGGCCCGATGGGTGTCGGCGGACTCGGTGTACGGGTCGGACTACGCGTTCCGGGCCGCCCTCGAGGCCTGGGGCCTGGGCTACGTGCTCGGCGTGCGGGCGGACTTCTCCGCGTGGGTCGGCCTCCGCCAGGCGCGGGCCAAGGCGCTGCTGGCCGAGGTGCCGGCCGGGTCGTGGCGGCGGCTGAGCTGCGGGGCCGGGTCGAAGGGGCCGCGGTGGTACGACTGGGCGGCGACCCGGCTGAACGGCCCGGAGCCGGGGAAGGCGTGGCGGTGGCTACTGATCCGGCGGGGGGTGGCGGACCCGACCGAGGTGGCCTACTTCGCGTGCGGCGGGCCGCCGCGGACGGCCCTCGGGGAGCTGGTCCGCGTGGCCGGGGTGCGGTGGGCGGTCGAGGAGTGCTTCGCGCTGGCCAAGGGGGACTGCGGCCTGGACGGGTACGAGGTGCGGAGTTGGAGGGGGTGGCACCGGCACGCCACGCTCAGCCTGCTCGCGCTGGCGGTGGTCGCCGCGATCCGCTCCCGCCTGCCGAAGCCGGCGGGGCGGAAAAAGGGGGCGACCCGCTGGTCCGGGTGAGCGTGCCCGAGGTGCGGAAGCTGCTCCTCAAGCTGGCCTGGGCTTCGCTCCCGTCGGCCGAGCGGGTCCTCGCCTGGTCGGTCTGGCGTCGGCGGCACCAGCACCGGGCGAGGGCGTGCCACTACCGGAAGAGGAAGGCCAAGCCGCCCGATTAATAACTACGGCTGTAGGA
>JANYHV010000306.1 GCA_025362195.1 Fimbriiglobus sp.
GTCGGCCAGCAGTTGCATCGTCCAGGCGGCGCGGCCGTCGGGCGGGGCGGAGCACGCCAGGACGACCAACTTGGCCTCGGCCCGGCCGTCGAGCACGCGCGTCCGGCTCGGCCGGGCCTGGGGCTTGCGGACGAGGGCGGCGGCGAGTCCGGCCTCGACGAACCGCTGGCGGACCCGCGCGACCGTGTCCGGGTGCACCTCGACGGCGACGGCGATCGCGTCGTCGGGCCAGGCCGGTCCGCCGTCGGCGGCGTCGGCCTTGAGGAGGACGCGGGCGTGGACGAGCTTCTTGGCGGCCCCCGTGCCGGACGCGATGAGCGACCGGAGTTCGAGGCGTTCGTCCGGGGTCAGAGTCACTTTGAACTTGGTCATGGCGTTCTCCGGGTGGTGCCCCAGAAGAACCCATCCCCGCACCCAGCGCAAGTCAAAAGTGGCGGACTAGTAGTGGTGAGTGACACTGCCGAAAGCCCCAGCGCCATTTCCTCCTGGGTGCTCCGATTCGTCGTGTTCTGGCTTCTCGCAATGGCTTTGGGTCTGTCGTCGCTTGCGATCCTCCTCATTCCGACACTCAAGGCCACCGAAGACGCCCTCGACCCCGTCCGCGGCACAGAAGCCCACCCGGAGTGGACGGCGCTCGACGGCTATTCGCTGCGCTTGCGCCACAGTCCGAATCCGTTGGAACGGGATTGTCTCCTCTTCGGTGCCCATCCGACCAAAGACTTTCCCTGTTTGTTGCAAGGCAAGCTTCTGACGGAACACTTGCACGTCGTCGGCCCGCCGGGAACGGGTAAGACCAGCATTGGACTGGCCTCACTGCTCACGCAACAAATTCGCCGGGGCGATGGGGCCGTGATCGTCATCGACGCCAAGGGCGATCCGTTGCTCTTCAACACGGTCCGCCAAGAAGCGGAGGCCGCAGGCCGGACGTTCAAATTCTTCACCAACATCCCCGGCAAATCGACGTATATTTTTAATCCGTTCGACCGCGAGATTTATGACATGCTCACCATGCGTGACGCCGTCGGGCTACTGGTCAATTCGTTGAACCTCTCCCACGGAAGCGACTACGGCCGTGCTTGGTTTTCTACCGCATCACGCATCCTGTTGAAGAGGGCCTATGAGCGGGCCTATCCCGATGCCGCCGCACCGAAGAAGCGCGGGCCGAAGAAAAAAGTGCCGCTCGGTACCAACCCCGTCGAAAGCTTTGCTGATTTGAATGCCGTCGTTCAGTACTTGATGAAAGCCACGGACGGCAACCAGTTCGAGGCGGCGAAGCATTTGAGTTTCGTGGTGGAACAGCTCGCCGAGTACCAGCAACTGAACCTCGCCCCAGACCGCATCACAGGCGAGTGCCCGTCCGCAGTCGGACACGCCATCAGTATGCCGCAAGTGTTACGGAACAAAGAGGTGGTGTACTTTTATCTCGGCGGCCTCGTAGACTCCGCGGCCGTCGGCGAGTTGGGACGGCTGGCCGTCTTCAGTCTGTTGACGGCCTGCCAACAGCACTTCGACGCCCGCGGGGCCGCCCGGGCTTACTGCGTGATTGATGAGGCGCAATCGGTCGTTGCCCAAAGCATTGCCAATGTCCTCGCCAAAGCTCGCAGCTACGGCCTGAGCCTCACGCTGGCCCACCAGTCGATGGGACAATTGTTCCCGCCTGGGGGGGCCGATTTACGGGAGCTCGTCACTCAATGTACTGTTGTCAAGCAGTTTTTTGCCGCCCGCGATCCGTGGATGGTCAAACACGTTAGTGCTTTATCAGGACAGGTGCGCTACGCGAATTTCAGCTACCAGACCACGACCGACGCCGTCCAGGCAGGAACCGTGGGGATTCCCGAAGTATTTCCGGACGAGGAGGGCAACCGCATCGTCCAGGTGGTGGAGAGCGTGGGTGACAGGTTGACCCCGCAAGACATCCAAGAGATCGGCTTCGACCCGAACCGTTGCATCGTGGCGTTCGAGCAAGGGTACGGTTACACACAATACTTGGGTTATTTCCCCGCCAAAGTGGACTGGACGATGACGAAACTCGAGGCCGACCGCCGGGCCGCACGGCCGTGGCCGAGTGCCTCCGCGGCGACGATGACCGTCACGCCGAACTGGCCCGCTGGGAGTGCCCAGACCGCCACCCCGAATTCGACCCCCGGTTCAGCGCAGGCCGCCACGGAGAGGGCCGCCGAGCGACTCGAACGATTGATGACACAGCTCGATCTCGACGGCGAGGTGTGAGCCGACCCGCGTTTCTCCCGTTCTCCAATCCCCGGCACAATTGGATTGGCTTCTCTTCACCCGAGAAGAATTCGACAGTCACCGCGCGTGTCCTGTCAACCATCGCCGGCAAATGAAAAGCGTCCGTGGACGCGGAAGATTCACGCGTCCGATCTTTTTTCGCTGGCGAGCCCAACCTCCTGCGTGGAGGTTCGGTTTTTTTACAGAGTGATCTTTTAACCGCCTGGACTGGCCGACTCGGGAATTCTTCCAGAGTTGGCAGCGGGCACATTTAGGAAAGGAGCTATGGCTCAAAACCAAGGTAGTGAGTTGTTTACAATGGTGACGATTGTCGAAAACGGCGAAGTGAAGAATCGGCACATCCACCGCATCGAATGGTACGACCGTAAGGGAAACATTCATGTGGTGGACGGTAAGAATCTTCCGGACTACATCCGCTTCGCAACCGACTACCGTCGCGTTCACGGGAACGTGGCGCAGTTGGTCGCGAAAAAGAAAGAGTCCCGCCCGTGGACACCAATCGACACGGCGATTGCACTCGGCTCGCTCAACCTCGCACTGTGGATCGCGTCGATGATCTGATTTATTACCCCCCCCATCTGGAACTGAGCCTTCCAGATGGGCTTTTTTACGTCTCCATTTCTTCCCACCGACACCCAATCAAGGGACTCTCCCCGTGGACGATACCACATCGGATTTCGGCGCGCCACCACCCGTCAACTGGCCGGTCCTGGTGCTGGCAAAACTCGGCACGATCGAAATCGCCGTGGCGGAACTGCGCAGCCGGCAGACCGTCCGGGAGTGGTACAGCACGCACGAGTTGGCCGAGCTCCTCGGGAAAGCCGAGTTCACCACGCGCGAGTGGTGTCGCCTCGGCAGAATTTATGCCGAGAAGCGGCTCAGCGGGCGGGGGGCCTCCAAGGCCTGGGTCATCAGCCACGAAGAGCTCCTGCGGATTCAGCGCGAGGGTTTGCTGCCGCTCGACGCCGGGACGGACCGAGCGTGCCGCAGGCCGCCGCCGTGACGCGGCGGCCGGGGCGTCTCGACCGTGCGGCCCAGGGCTGGACCGTTCGTGCCGGTGCGGGCTCGAACCCGGCGACCCGGAGTACCCCTTTCGGCCCGTCCCTGGTAAGTCCGTGTCATGAGCAAGAAACGAATCGAAACGCCCCAACCCTCCGGGCGCGGGGTCGAACCCGTGACTTCGGCCCTGCCGACGGGCTACGCCGAGCTGCTCGTCGAACTGAAGACCCGCGTCCGGTCGGCCCAGTTGAAGGCCGCGGTGTCGGTCAACGCCGAAATGATCCAACTCTACTGGGACATCGGCCGGGCCATCGCGGGCCGGCAGGAGACCGCGAAGTGGGGGAGCAAAGTCATCGACCAGATCGGAACCGACCTCCAGCGGGAGTTTCCGGGCACGAGCGGGTTTTCCCGCCAAAACGTCTACCGGATGCGGGCCTTCTTCCTGGCTTATTCAGGCCGAGATGAAATTGTCTCGCAGCCCGCGAGACAATTGGCGGCCCCGAGCCACGCGCTCGAAATTCCGTGGTTTCACACCGTCACGATTTGGGAGCGAGTCAAGCCGCCCGAGGCCCGCCTCTGGTACGCCCGGGCGGCCAAGGAGCACGGCTGGTCGCGGGCCGTGCTGGCCCACCAGATCGAGACCGACCTGTTCGGGCGGAAGGGGAAGGCCGTCACGAACTTCGAGAGGGCCCTGCCCGCGGCCGCCTCGGACCTCGCCCGTGAGACGCTCAAAGACCCCTTCACCTTCGAGTTCCTAACCCTGGCCGAGGACCACGCCGAGGCCGACCTCGAACGCGGGCTGGTCGCCCACATCCACAAGTTCCTGCTCGAACTCGGCGTCGGGTTCGCGTTCGTCGGCAGCCAGTACCACCTGGAGGTGGGCGGGGACGACTTCTACTTCGACCTCCTGTTCTACCACCTGAAACTCCGCTGCTTCGTGGTGTTCGACCTCAAGGCCAAGGCGTTCACGCCCGAGGCCGCCGGCAAGATGAACTTCTACGTCTCCGCCGTGGACGACCTGCTCCGCCACCCGGCCGACGGCCGCACCATCGGCGTCGTGCTGTGCCAGTCGAAGAACGCCATCGTGGCCGAGTACGCGCTCCGGGACATCGCCAAGCCGCTGGCGATCTCGACCTACGTGACGAAACTCATCGAGTCCATCCCCGACGAGTTGAGGAAGGAGTTGGAGCCGCCCGACGAGGACAAACCCAACCCGCGGCAGCCCAAGAAGAAAAGGTGAACCGCCGCCACACCAGGCCAAGTGCATGGGGGCCTGCGTCTTCAAGAGCCGTCCGTCGTGTAGTACGGCCGAATCGACGGAGGTGCTGGCGGGAGCACGTCCGGCCCGGCCGTGGGTTTTGCCCGCGCAAACCGTCTCTACCAGACGAAGCGGTGACCCATCGGGAATCATCCCCCGAAGGCCGAAATCAGCGCCGCCCGTTTCACCTGCGGCGTCAGGTGCCGGTACCGCCGCCTCATCCCCTCGGTCTGATGACCGCTCATCTCGTCGATGACCCGCTGGTCCACCCCCGCCGCGGCCAGGACCGACACGAACGAGTGCCGGAACGTGTGGTAGCCCCGCACCTTCGCCCACTTCGACCCCGTCACCGCCCGCCGGAACGCGTACTGACAGGCCGCCTCCGCGAGCGGCCGTTTCGGCCCCTCCGCGAACGCGAACACCCCGCCCGGGTGGGCCGACGCGAAGTACTCCCGCGCGACACGCTCCAGGAACGGCGTCATCTCGACCGCCCTGAAAGTCTCGGCGGCCTTGCTCCGCTTCTTCTCCCGGAGGACGACGACCCGGTTGGCGAAGTCGAAGTCGTCGATCCTGGCGCGGATCAGTTCGCTCCGCCGCGCCCCCGTGTGGGCCGCCGTCGCACAGAACGGGTAGACCCAAGGGGACGAGTCGCCCCGGCGGACGTGGTCGAGGACTTCGCCGATCTCCGCCGGGTTCAAGTCCAACGCGTCCCACAACTCTTGCACCTGGGCAGGCGTCAGCTCACCCCGCGCGACGGCCGTCGTAATCTGGTCGAGCGTCCGGAACGGCTCCTTCAACTTGGCCTTGGGGTACACCAACTCCGCACCAGGAAATCGAAGCCCGACGTGCTGGTTCCGGAACGCCCAGTTCCAGACGTAGCGGAGCGTCGCCAACTCCTTCTTGACCGTCTGCGGCTTGATCGGCCGCCCCCGGAACGTCGCGGCCGACCGGGCTTCGATGTACTGCTGAAGGGTCACCGCGGTCACGTGCGCCATCAGGGTTTGGCCGCCGAGGACGCGCTCCGCGTGGGCCAGGTGGATCTGCTCCGTGAGTGCCGTGTTCTACTCCTTGGCCCCGGCGGTGAACGTCGCCCGGTAGACCGCCACCACCTGGCCGAGGGTCACCCCCTTGACCGCCGCCTTCACCCGCCGGTCGAGCTTGCCGTCCGACAGTAGGAACAGGCCGACGTCGGCCCCGTCGGGGACGGTCAGCCGGCCGCGTTCGACGAGCCGCAGGTTTTCTTCGAGTCGCGAGGCACGCCTCCGCCTCCCTGCGGTCGGCCGCCTTCACGGCGACTTGGTGCTTTTGACCGCCCAGGCGGAACGTGATCCGGTACCCGCATCCGCGCAATTCCAGTGACGCCATGACCCACCCTCCCGCGAGAATTGTTCGGGGGGAGACCAGCGACGCGACCCCAACGCGGGGCCAGCGTCGTCCCCAATT
>JANYHV010000357.1 GCA_025362195.1 Fimbriiglobus sp.
GGGCGAGGACGAGTTCCAGGTGACCCTCGAAGCCGTCCAGGAGTGGGCCGCCCGGCAGGCGCTCCCGCCGACCGACGCGCTCGACGCGTGGGGCGAGTCGCTGGGCGAATGAGTCCAGTTGAGACGGAGACCGACCGAGACCCCGATCGCCGGGGGGAGCCGACGCGGTGCGTGCCGTCCGACTTCGTGGCGGCCGTCTGGTGGAGGCTCGCGCCTCTCCCCGACGGCACCCGCCGGGTGCGGGGCGGCGGCTGGTGCCGGGGCTTCGGCTCGTTCGACCCGCCGTGGGAGACGGAGCCGGCCCTGGCGGCGTGCATCAGGCGGATGTGCGAGGCCCCCGCGGCCCTGCTCACCTCGACACCCGTCCCCCTCCACGAAAGCAATCAGGAAAGTGTCCGTCAAGACCTGAGCCTCAAGATGACTGTGGACGGCCATTCCCGCTTCGATTAAACTCCCGCGGTCGGTCGTCATTGAGCCGTCCGCAATCGGTGGCGTCACCCTGATATACTTCGCCGTACGCACTCTCCCTACCGGCTGGTGCCCGAGAATGGACGACCTCTGCGAGCGCTGCCAACTGTCGGCCGAATACTGCGAGTGCCATGGCTGCGCCGGGTGTGGCCGGGCGGGTATCGATTGCGTCTGCGTGGTGCAGCCGCTCTGGAAGGTGCTGGGGCGGATTCTGGAAGAGCCGGGGCCGGCCGGCGAGGCGGTCGTGTCGCCAGCGGTGCGCGGGCCTCGGCCCGGCCAACCGCCCAGGCAGTCTGATCGACCCGGCCAGGGCCGCGCTGACAACGTCGATGCGGGAGGCTAGATCGCTGCGACCGCGTGCAACATGTTCAAGTCCGGCGACCAGCCCCCACCATTACCAGATGAGGCATACCCTCGGACCTCCTCGCCCGTGCGTGTCCCCCATTTCGACGGGGCTGCCGGGGCCGCGCGGGCGCGGGCGGCCTCGAACGCAGCCAGGTTTCTCCTCGCCTGCTCGTTCCCAGGGTCGAGCCGGAGGGCTGCCTCGAACGCTTCGCGGACGTAACGGCTTGGGAACTCGAGTTCAGCCAACGCTACGCCTCGCAACTCTTCCATCACACTCCGGACTTCGTCAGCGGCAGGAAGGCGGAGCCCGGCCTCGCAAGTCCCACGGCAGACGTCGAAGCGGCCGGTGAGCAGGTAGTGGTGGGCCAAAAACAGGTACGGCCACACGTGCAGGGTGCCCAGTTCGACCGCACGCTCCAAGTCTCGGACCGCCTGAGTACTCTTGCCGTAGAGCAACATCCCCCGCGCGGTGAGCAGTTCCACGTTGTCCGGGCTCTCGCCCAGGCCGAGCGAGTAGTAGCGGGCGCTGATGTCACTCTCGCCGACGGACTGGTGGCACGCACCCAACAGCGCCATCGTCATCGGCGCGGCGTTCCGCTGGACGGAGTCCGCCGGCTCGGCCTCAATGCGGGCCAAGTTCTCGACGAGTACGGGGATCGTGGCCCGGAAGGTCGGGGCCGCTTCGTACGCCGGCAGCGACCTGGCCCGCTTCAAGACCAGTTGCGCCCCCAACGCGACCACCGTCGGTTCGTACGACTTCGCCGCTTCCAAGATGTGCCGCGATTCGTCGGACGCCGCGACCGGATCGACGAGGTCGAGCGCGTGGAGGTGCATCACGTGGTAGCCGCCCTCGGAGGGCGCAAGCTGGCGGGCGTGGGCCAAGAACAAGCCCGCCACCTCGGGCACCCCCGCCGCCAGCCAGATCGACCCCCGCGAGTAGCTGAGTACGTCCGGGGCGAGGTAGTCCTTCCACCGCCGAAGGAGCCCTAGGGCGCGGTCCCAATCCCCCGCCTGCCGCGCCTCGAGCGCGGCCGTCAACTGGCTCTGGGCCTGGGGGTTCCGGTCCTTCGGCTCGCGGGCGGACAGCCCGACCGAATAAAGGTCGTCGGACAGCCACTGGGCCCGGTTCCGCTCAGCCTCCCCGGCCGCAGCAAGCGGGCCGTCGAGCGAGTCCCGGACGGCGTCGGCCTCCGGCGAGTCGCTCATCCCACGGAGTTCTAATGTCTGCAGCGCGACCAGCCCCCGCGTGATCTGCAGGAACAGCGGACTGCCGAAGTTCCGAGCCTTGATCTTCATGGTCAGCTCTCATCAACGAACCAGGACTCCCGCGTCGCCCAGAGGGCACTTTGGAACGCATCGACGTGGACGCTTTCGGTGGGCGCGATGACGCCGTGGGCGGGGGCGTCGCCGGGGTCCGGGATCAGTTCCAAGCCGTCAGCGAAGCCAGCCCGCACGAAGCCCCCGGCCCCCGCGCAGAAGCAGTACTCCTTGTCGGAGCCACGCGCGCCCGGCACGAGGGCGATCAACCGCTTCGGCACCCGCGTGAAGAGCATCAGCCGCCAGCGCGGCACCACCGACATGCCGCACACATCAAGTAGGACCTCGTCGTTGGCGTCCAGGTGAACGTCGGCGTGAGGCCGGACGCCGAGCGTCGAGGCGCTCGCGCCGGTTGTCGGGAAGCCGTCGGCGTCGCGCTTCATCAGGCGGTAAACCTTCGGGGTCGTGGGCCGCGAGTCCGTGCTTTCCATAGCCCCAATTCTATGGAGGGTCAGGCCGCGCCGGCACCGGCAAAGTCCTGCAACACCTCACGTCACCCGTGCGTACTGGCGACGAGGAAGGCGGCATTTCTCATGTCGCGTCGAACGAGATGAATACACGGCGGGCGACTGAGCCGCTCGGATTCCCCAACCTCAACCGGAGTTGGCGGCGAACGCCCGCACGGTCACGGACACTCGCCGCCCCTTGTAGCGGGCCGACTTCGGGACGCCGTGCTTCCAGATGCTGTTCGTGGCGAAGGGCAGCACGAACGCCGCCCCGTCCTCGGCCGCGAAGTCCCGCACCTCCCGCCCGGCACCGGCCCCTCGCGTCAACCGGAACACCCGCCGCTCGCCGAACGAGAGGGTGACGATCGGGCCGCCGAACGCCATGCCGCGGGTGCTGTCGCGGTGCGGGCCGATGTAGTGGCCCGGCCCGTCGTACCAGTTCACGAGCAGGCCGTTCAGCCGCGGATCGACGGCCGCCTGGGACCAGGCGAGGAGCGGTCCGAGGGCCGGCGGGACCGGCGCGGCCGGCATCGTCTGGCCGCTGAAGTGATAGTCGGCCCCGTAGGCCTGCTGCCAGCGGGGGACCTCGACCGCCCGGCCGTGCAGGTGGATGACCGGCTTGGCGTCCGGCTGCGTCGCCCAGACCACATCGAAAGTCGCTCGGTCCCAGACGAGTTCCAGGGGCAGGCGGCCGGTCAGGAAAGTGAGGCCGCCGCCCAAGTCGTGGGCCATGAACTCCGGTGAACTTGTCGGCACAGTCATCGCGTCAGTCCTCGCCCCGACGGCCTGGGGTACCGCAACTAGCGAGGTCTATTCTACCTAGAGAGCAACTCTGTCACTGCCAGAGTTGCCGTGGACAAGGGCGCGGAAACACGGTAATTTGTGGGCATCCGTGACACGCCCGCACAGTGCCGTCGAAACGCGAGAACGCTGGAAAATACAGTATTTTTGAGCATCTTCGCTCCGGCCTACGGAACCGAAGGTTGTAGGTTCAAATCCTACTGGGTGTACTGCTTGTTCACTGGTCGTCACGTCTCCGCATCCGTCCTCAACCCCCACCAAACATAGCGTTTCCCGACCGCCAAGTGCTTCGCCTCCGGCGGGTCCGTTTCGTCATGCGTCGTCACGGATCGTCCCCCGTGGGCGGGGGTTGGTACGCCCGGTGGTACTCGGGGCGCGGCCCCGGCGGGGGGAATTAGTTTCCCGACGGCCGAGGCGTTCCCCTCCAAAGTGGCGTGAGCGTAACGGTCCATCGTCAGCGTGATCGTCGAGTGCCGGGCCAACTCCTTGGCGTCCTTTGGCATGACCCCGGCCGTTCACCAACCCGGTAACGAACATGTGCCGGAGCGAGTGGAAATCCGCCTTCTCCCCTTTAGCGTTGGCGTAGCTCAGAAAGTCCGACGACTCCCGGCGGGATCGCTCGGCGGGTTCGGCCGCTTCGGCGAGCCAGCCGGCCCGGGCAGCGGAAAGGTCGCGCTTCACGAACTCGACGGCCTCGGTGTACGCCGCCCACTTGCCGGGCCAGACGCGGACCCCGGCCGGCTTGCCCGCCAGGAAGGGCCGCAGGGCCGCGACGAGGGCGGGGTGGAGTGGCACGGTGTCCCGGCACTTGCGCTTCGAGTAGGCCGCTTCAAGCGTCACGCAAGGGGTGCCGGCGTTCAAGTCGAACGACGACGGGGTCAGGCTGGCCAACTCCGCGGCCCGCAGCCCGGTCATGCCGGCCGTCAGGTAAGAGCGCCCGGCGGTCGTTCTGCCGGTGACGCCCCCGATCGTTCCCCCCGTGACGCCACCCCTGACGCCCCCGGTCGTCCCGCCGGTGACGCCGCCGGGGGTTGTGCAGACGGTCCAGGGCACGCCGCAGTTCGCCGTCGGGACGGACGCCGGCGGCACCCCGGACGTGCGCATCTATAACCCGGATGGTACGCTCCGGACGACGATCCAGCCGTTCGAGGCGTCGTTCATCCGGACCAGAGCGGCGGGCCGATCGTCGTCGCGTACGACGGCGCGGCCCTGGCCGGCGGCCGGGTCGTGCAACTCAACCGCTTCTTCGGCATCGAAGACCCGGCCTTCCGCGGGGGTGCCCGGGCCGCCGTCGGCCTGGTCGCGGGCAGGCCGCAGGTGGTCGTCTCGGCGGGGTTCGGCGGCGGGCCGCGGATCGCCGTGTTCGACGGCCGGGACGTGGCCGCCGGGACG
>JANYHV010000373.1 GCA_025362195.1 Fimbriiglobus sp.
CCCCTCGACGGAGATCGATTCGATGGCCTCGCTCAACAAAGAGCCGAACGGCAACTACACCGTCCAGCTCGTCGGCAGCGACGGCAAGCGCCGCAGCCTGCGGCTGGGCAAGGTGCCCAAGAAGTCCGCCGACTCGATCAAGTTGCGCGTCGAATCCTTGCACGCCTGCGCCGTAGCCGGGCTGCCCTGGGACGCCGACCTGGCGTCGTGGGTGGCCTCGCTCGGCGAAGACCTGGCCGCGAAGCTCGCCGGGCTGGGGCTGATGCCCGCGCGGCAGGCAGCGGTCACGCTCGCCGGGCTGCTCGACCTCTACGCCGCGGAGAAGGACGCCGCGAACAAGCCGGGCACCCGCGCGCAGCACCGCAGCATCGCTGGCGACCTGGTCGGCTTTTTCGACCCGACCCGCGACCCGCGGGCGGTGACCCCCGCCGAGGCCGAGGCGTTCGTCAGCCACCTCACGGGCCGCGGCCTCGCACCCGCCACGGTCGCCCGCCGGCTGCGCCGGGTGCGAACCGTGTTCGCGTTCGCGGTCAAGAAGGGACTCGCCGGCGGCAACCCGTTCGCGGACGCCAAGGCGGCGTCCTCAGTGGGGGCCGAAAATAAGTTCTACGTCGGCGTGCCAGAAACTGAGCGGCTGTTGGCCGTCGCGAACCCAATTTGGCGTATCATCATCGCCCTGTCGCGGTTCGCTGGACTCCGCTGCCCCAGCGAGGTCCTCTCACTCCGCTGGAAGGACATCGACCTGGCGGGCGGGTCGATGCGGGTCACCGTGCCGAAGCTGGACCGCATCCCCGGCCGCGGGCACCGCGCCTGCCCCATCTTCACCGCTCTGCGACCCTACCTCGAAGAGGCCTTCGCCCAAGCGGGTGCCGGGGAGGTGTTCGTGGTCGGCGGGCCACAGGGCGACAAGTACCGACTGGCGTCCCAAGGCCCTAACGGCTGGGTGAACTGCAACCTGCGGACGACGTTCCTGAAGGTAATCCGCAAGGCCGGGCTTACGGCGTGGCCGCGGCTCTTCCACAACCTGCGGGCCTCGTGCGAGACCGACCTGCTCGCGGAGTTGCCGATCGCCAGCGTCACCGCCTGGATCGGCCACTCGGCCGAGGTCGCCCTGAAACATTACGCGCAGGTGCGGACGGGGGACTTCGACCGGGCGGCGGGCCGGCGGGCGGTGCAGAACGCGGTGCAGTTAACGGCAGAAGTGGGGCAAATCGCGGTGCAGTCTCAAGCGGACGCGAGCGGATTTGAGGGGACGGACTCGGAGGAAACGCGGGGAGATATGGTGTTTAGTGGCTCGGAGTCCGTTCGAGTCTGTTCAAAGGCTGGAAGCGTAGTTACCCGACTAGGATTCGAACCTAGCGACCGGGCTTTTCGCAAGTCCTTCACGGGAAGCGGTTTAGGGCTTCAAAACCTTGCCAGGCTAGCGTTTGCGTCCGACGACCGTGCGTCACGGTGTCGCATCCGTATTGTACCGTCGAATGATCGATGGAGGCACTTTTGAGGCACCAATTCGCGGACCGGTTCGTTCGCGATGTCCGGCCGGGGTGCGGGCGAAGTAAGTGCTGATTGCGATCAACCTGGTTGAACCCGACCACGTACTACCCGGCGTCCCTTGCTCCGAGTCCGGCGTGCGGGAATTCGGCCGACAGGCGGGCGAGTCCGGTCTGGAACACCTCCGACGCCCAGTGCGAGTACTCCGAACCGGCGATCCGTTCGGAGAGGCCGCCTCCGACGCGGGCGACCGCGTGCCCGGCCATCATCCCGGTCATCAGACCGCGGAGAACCCCGTTCGCGCCGGACGGGTCGAGGACCATCGCCGCGTCCCCGGCCAGGAAGTACCCCGGGCCGGCGGCCGCCCCGACCGCCCGCCACGTGACGTCCGCGGCGCGGACCGGGCCGACCGGCCGGAGGCCGGCGAACTCCGGCGGGGTCTCGACCGGCTCGCCCGTCGGGCGGAGGCGGGTCCAGTGGTACAAGCCCGGTGCCACCCGGGCGGTCCACGTCCAGCCGACCCGGTCGCGCGCGAACGTGGGGGCGGAGTCCGCGCGGGGGCACTCGCCCGACGCGTAGCCGTAGCGAACGACCAGCGGAACCGACCTCCGTTCGATCGGCACCCCGATCCGGCGGGCGAGCCAGTGGCGGCCGCCGCCGGCGTCGATCGTCCAGCGGGCGCTGACTTCCGTCCCGTCCGCCAGGCGAACGCCGCACACCCGCCCGCCCGCGGTCAGGACGGCCACGGCCCGGGCCGGCTGGTGGACCCGACAGCCGGCCCGGATCGCGGCCGCGAGCAGGGCCGCGTCGAGGTCGGCGCGGGGCAACTGGATGCCGAGCCACGCCCCGGCGGCGTCCGCGCCGAACGCCGAGAACCGTTCGCCCGCCCCGTCCCGGACGGTGATGCCCGCGTACCGGACCCGGCCGGCGGGCGCGAGCGCGTCCCAGACGCCGAGCCGGCGGAGCAGTGGCTCCGCCCCCGGGTGCAGGCTCTCCCCGGGGCGGTGCCGCGGGAACGAGCACCCTTCCACGACCGCCACGGACCGGCCCGCCCGGGCGGCCGTGACGGCCGCCGCACTGCCCGCCGGCCCGCCGCCGACGACGACCAGGTCGAGCACTACGTCCGCGCGACCCGCGCGACCGGCCCGCCCCCCTGGCGGACGAACGCCTGGCCGGCGTCGAGGTGAACGGCGACCGCGTTCAGGAACTGGAATTCGCGCCGGAGCGGCGGGTCGCCGACCGGCGCCGGCGACGGGTTGACGTAAGCGAACACGAAGAGGAAACCGATGCCGCTCAGGCCGGCGGCGAGTTTCGGCGACACCGCGCTCGCCCAGGTGGTCCAGTCCGGGACGGCCTCGGCGGTGACCAGCCAGGGGCCGGACTGCCCGGCGGACGCGGCGGGCAGCGCCGCCTTGGCGAACCGGAGGGCGTCCATCCGGGCGATGAAGTCCGCGGTCCCGACCCGATCCAGCCCGCTGAAGCCGAGGTTGCCGTCGGCGGCCTGGCGCGTCTGGTCGGAGCGGTTGAGGTCGGCGGCGTTGACCGTTGCCGCGCGGAAGAAGGGGCCGGTCTCGCCGTCCCAGCCGACGGACGCCGCCACCTCGCCGGCGGCGACGCGCGGGTGGCCGGGGTGGTAGCCCAACTCGCTGTCGGCGAGGGGGACCGCCGTCTGGAAGAGTACCCCCGAGCCGGGCCAAAGGCCGAAGGTCCGCGACGAGTCCGGGGCGGCAGCGGGCCAGAACGAGTTCAGGATCGCGCAGAGTTTGGCGTCCTCGGGGAAGGGGCTGCCGAGGCCGTAGGTGACGTAGGTGTCGCGCCCGCCGACGGCGTGCTGGGACACGTCCCAGCCCGGCGCGAACACGTCCGACGCCGCGTCGGGGAGCCAGGTGGCGACCAACCCGCCCGGCGTGACGCGGACCCCGGAGCCCGCCCCCGCCGCGCGACCGACCACGGCCGTCACCGTGTTGCTAGCCGCCTCCGACGGCAGGAAGGCGGCGACCCCGCCTTGGGTCAGGCGCAAACTCTGGTTCGGGATCCGCCGGGTCACGTCCGGCGCCCCGGACCCGCCGCCCTCGAACCGGCCGTCGCTCAGCGGCTTCGGGCCGCCCGCGGGGAACAGCGAGGTCGGGTTGCCCAGGCCGACCGGCTGGGCCGTGAGTCCCTCGATCCACTCGGTAATCTCGACTTGCTCGACTCGCGGAAAGTAATCGACGGCCGCGACCAGCGAGTACGCGGGGAAGACTTCGAGGCCGGCCAGCACCGGCGGGGCCGGAGCGGTGACGAACCCGTCGCAGGTGCCGTCCACGAAGTGGGCCGCCTCGTACCCCCCGTCGCGGAGTTTCTTGTCGAACCGCTGGGCGGCCGGCGTGCCGGTTTCGGGGGTCCGGTTCAGGTCCACGACCCGGAAGCCCCCGGCCGGCGTCGCGACCACTTCCTGGCGCGCGTTGGCGTACTCCGGAGCGGCCCGCCCGTTACCCGCGGGTGAGCGTCGCAGTTGTAACGAGGTCAAAAAGCGGTTGTCAGGGTTCTCCTTCGGCACCTTGAACCGGGACAACTGGTTGACCCCGTCCACGCTTTGCGTCGCGGTCTTGGCGATCGGTCCGGCGACCGGCACCACAAGGACACTCGCGCCGCGCGGCCGTAGGGCGACCAGCTTCGCGTTGGTGCTGTCGCGGAAGAACGGGGGCGCGTCGAGGTCGAACAGACTGAGGGGCGGCACCCGGCCGGGGTTGTCCGGGCCGGCCGTGTGGAGCCGCCGGAGTTTCTCGTCCAGGTGGTACTCTGCGAACTTGAGCGGCGGGACGGTCACCGGGGTCGTGCGGTCGTCCCGGAAGAGGCACTCCTTGCCGGGGAAGAGTTTGTGGACCGGGAACAGGAAGGTCTGCCCGGCGTCCGACGCGACCGGGCGGAGGACCTGGTCCGCGGGGCCGGGCGGCCGGTACTCGGCCACGAACAGGCCGTACCGGGCCGGCAGGACGGCGAAGCCCCGGCCGGCCCCGGCCGGCCGCGGGTCGAACGACCGGGCGGCCGCGTCGTACCGCTCGGCCTCCGTCCCGACCCGGGCGACCCCGCACCGCGAGAACGCCAGGTCGGCGTGCCGGCGGTGCGGGGACAATTTCTTCTCGCGGTACTGGTACGCGAACACGCCGAGGACCGGGTTGGCGAAGTCCGCCAGGGTCCGCCGCGCCGCGCCGTACACGTAGTTCTCGACGGCGTCGAGTTCCTCCAGGGTCGGGAAGTCGGCCGCGGTCGGGTTCGCCTTGTCCGGACCGACGTCGGGGGACGCGAGGGCGTGGTAGAGCAGACTCCGCCCGGGATTTCCCGGCTCGACGCCCCGCGTGCCGTCCAGGGCGAACTCCTCGAACCCCGGCCGACCGCGGTCCACCGCGAGCGACTTGGAGAGTTCCCCGGCCAGTCCGCCCAAGGGGACCGCGAGGTCCAGGCCGTGGGCGGCGAACACCGCCGCCCACCCCCGAGGGGCGAGGCGGTCGCAAACGGCTTTGACTTCGTCGATGAGGGCCACGGGCGGACTCCGGTGTCGGGAGGGGAGGGTCGGGACGCGGGTTACAGGCTCTTCAAAAACGGCAGGCTCGGGCAGAAGAAGAACTCGCCGCCGCGGAGGGTCACGAACGACTCGAACCCGAAGGTCGCGCCGGCCGGCGTGCCGTACGGGTTCGGCCACTTCTGCGGCACCGGCACCGTGCCGGCCGGCTGGGCGATCACCGGGTCCAGGCCGGTCCCCGGCTTGACGAACCCGACGTTGTTCGCCCAGGCCCGCTGCATGAACGCGAACTGGTTGTCGATGCTCGCCTGGAAGCACATGAATAGCAGGCCGACGTCGCCCGTCGGCATCTGGTCGAGCGTCGGGTCGTCCTTCGGCTCGACCGCGCGCTTGCCGTAGGTGATGCCCCGGCGGGTGATGCGGTGGCCGCGCTCCAGGGCGTTGTCGGGGTCGCCGGCCGTGTCGCCGCGCGGGCTGACCTTGCGGACGTGGGCGTGGAACGGGCACTTGCCGCCGGCCGGGTCGGCCCCCGCCGGGCCGGCGAAGACGAAGTTGTTCGGCACCGGCAGGGCCAGCCCGTTGGTGTCCCGGACGACGACCGGCGTGCCGTCCTCGAACCGGCCGACGGCGTAGGCCCCGGCCACCTCACGGTCCTCGCCGACGAGGCCGAGGGCGTTCGCCAGGAGTTGCTCCCGGGTCTTGAACCCCTTCACGTTCTGGTCGAGCTTGCGGTAGACGAGGTAGCTGCCGAAGCTGTGCCCCGCGTCCGCCGCCGGGGCCAGGGCGTCCGGGACCAGGACGCGCTCCACCGGCTCGGCCGGGTCCCACGGGGCGACCCCGCCGAGTTGGTGCTCTTCGCGGTCGCGGTCGGCCTTCAGGTAGGTCGGCTGGCTGCGGCCGTCCACGTAGCCGAAGTGCTCCAGGTTCTGCGACTTGTCCGCGTTGAACAGCGCCAGGCCGGCCTGGGTGACCAGGGTCTCGGCCCCGCCGGCGGTGAGGATGCGGCCGGCGTCCCAGGCCGCGAACTCCAGTGCCGGCAGGGAGTCGTTCGCCAGCAGGACCATGCCGTCGATGACGGCCGCCCCGGCGGCGGCTGCGTAGCCCGCCTCCCACGTCGCCGGGTCCGGGTCGCCGAGTTCCGGCCCGTGCTGGGCCATGCCGTCAATGAACTTGACCTGGTTCGGGAGCGGGATTGGCGACGGCGGCTCCGGGAAGGCCGCCGCCAGTTGGGCGACGGTGAAGCCGAGTGCCTTGTACCCCTTCGCCGTGAGGAAGAGGCTGCAGAACGGCCGGCTCGTCTCCCCGGTTTTGAACGCGGCGGAGTCGGCCAGTTGCTGGGTCATCGACGTGACCTTGGCCGTCAGCGCTTTGACGAGGGCCTTGGCCTGCGTGGAGTCGCCGGCGAAGCGGAAGAAGAGTTGGACGGTGTGGTCGCGGCCGTGCCCCTTGAGGATGCCGCCCTGGAGGTGGTCGAACACCTTGTGGACGGCGGGGTCGGCCGGCTTGAGGTTCTTCTGCGCGAGGAAGTTGGTCGCCACGTTCGCTCCGGGTCTGGGGTGGCCTCGACGAATCGACTCCGGGAGCCGCGGCGAGGGAGATGGCTAACGGCACACCGAGAAGATCGTCGCAGCGGCACGAACCCAAGTCAAACGTTTTCTTAATTTCACCCGCGCCCCGGTGATTTCCGCTGAAAATAGGCCTGAAAGGGCGTGGAGACATTAAAAAATCAGAAGCACCTTCACCCGTTGTGACGGCCCGACCGATACAGTCGTCACAGCTTGACGGGCAACGGTCAGAAGTCCTTCTACTTTCCCGGAGGTCGTGATGCGCAGCTCTTGGATTCGCGCGGTCGTCGTGGCAGCGGCGGCGGGCGGGTTGGTCGGGGTCACCGCTTGCTCCCACATCCGCAACTCCGTCCCCGGCCTGCACGCGTCCGAGGAGACGGGGTGCCCGCCCGGGCAAGCCTGCGCGGACGACGCCAAGGTCGGCAAGAACCCCACCGTCCGCGCGCTGGCGTCCGACCTCGACCACCTCGAGAAGCACATCGAGTGCTACGGCAGCGTGACGGCCAAAGTCCCCGACGTGTGGGGCCAGGCCCGTCTGACCCAGTACCGCGAGGACTTCGAGAAACAGATGGTCGCGGACCTGACCACGTTCGACGCCGGCCTCCAGGGAAACTCGGCGCGGAGCGACCAGTCGTACCTCGCGGCGGCGTTGTCGCTCGGCCTGGCCGCTCAGCCCAAGCCGCCGGTCATTGGGAGCCTGACGACGGGGGCGAAGTCGATCGACGCACCGAAGCCGCTGGAACCGCTCCTGACTTCGACGCTGACGCGGACTACGGGCCTCGACCCCACGGGCGGCAACCTCAACCAACTCGCGCTCGGACTCGCGACCCGGCCCGACGCCACGCCGGCCCCCACTGCCGCCCCGAAACCCGCCCCGGTGCCGCCGCTCGACCCCGGCAAGGCAACGGACTTCCTCCCGAACGCCGACAAGGCCGTCGCCCGGAGCGAAAAGATCGAGTTCAAGGCCCTCGGCTACGCGTCGCAAGCCGTCGGCATCGAGCCGGCCGAGCGCCTGGCCCAGAAGAAGCGTTACCTCGACTTGCTGGCGCAGCTGCGCCGCGAGAACGAGGGCAGCGACACGGCGGACGCGCCGGGGTACCAGCTCAACCTGGTCCGGCTACCGGTGAGCGTGCTACCGGGGTCGCACACCGACCGCGGGCACGGCGCGGAGGTGACCTTCACGATCGACCCCGTGCTGGGCGACGACCTGCTCCCGGTGACCTTCCGCCGCATGGCCACCAACGACCTCGTCGAGCAACTGAGCCTACCCCTCGCGGAAGCGTTCTACGACAAGCCGACCGTCGATCAGCTCAACGCGACCGGCCAGAAGTTCGTCCGCCTCTCGACGCGGCTGTACGAAATGCTCTCGGCCGCACCCGTGTCGCGGCTCGGGGACGCGCAAGCCCTTGCGGCGAGCCTGTCGGACGAGGATGTCGCGGAGATCGCCGGCAACAAGTTGGCGACGAAAGACTTCGTGGCTACGCTGAAAACGCTCAAAGAGGACTATCTGAATTCGGTTGCTGCTGTCCCGGCCAAGGCGATCGCCTCGGTCCGTCTCCGATCGAACTCTTACTTTCAAGGCAACGGGGCTACGACACCCGCCTCGCTCGCCGGTCCCCGCCGCACACCGACATCACAGTCGCTGGGCGGCTCCCTGGCGATCACGTCACTTCCCTTCGCTACGGGGCTGGACAATCGGCTTGCCTTCCCGGCCTCTCAGATGTTCGACGTGTACGGTGAGGCGTTCGTGTACGAGATCGCCTACGCCGCCAAGCAGGCGATTGTGCCGGACGCCGATTACCGCGGCTTCGTCCACCTGCCCGACGTGCAGTCGTTCCTGAAGCAAGAAACCCAGGCCGCTTACCAGTTCCTCTCCAAGAACCCCGGCCTGTTGCGGGAGTTCTGCACCCACGACCTCGTCCTGGACGTGCACTCGCGCCGCGGGACGAATCTTGCGAACCGTCGTGCCCAGTACCGCACGCGCGCTGAGGGCATTAGCGGCTCGGTCCCGACCGACCCGAAGAAAAAGGAGAGTTACGTCAACCTTGATGCCCGGCAGTTCAACCTCACCGCGGCGCTGGCGTGGTGCCTGATCGTGGATTCGGCGATGCTCACCGACCGGCTCATCCGCGACATCCGCGAGACGGCCACCGCCAAGGGTCTACCGGCCGTCTGCCCGCCCGACGCCTGGCCCGAGTTCTACCTGCCCGACCCGGACGCCGCCGCCCGCCAGCAGTTCAACGCCTACGTCAAGATGCGCTGGCCGGTGTACGTCTTCGCCCTCGACCCCATGGCCCAGGAGCAGAACGTCGCAGATTCGTTGAGCACCCGCCGCGAGACGCAACTGGCGCTGGCCGTCGGCTTCACCAACGGGGCCGTCTCCGCCAAGACCTTCCTGAACGCCTCGCGCCGCCTGGAGGCGGAAGCGCAGACCATCGCCTTGAACCGCACGCAGGTCGGGTTCGCCCACGGCGAGAACACCTTCGGCTGGCGCTTCTACCCGCGCTTCCAGACCATGCCCACGCAGACCAACTTCACCGTCCTGTTCCGCGACCAACTGATCGGCGGCCCGACGACCAACGCCGTCCTGCGGCAGCGCCGCCTGGAACCCGGCCCGCGCGAGTGCGTGGCGCTGGTCATCATGCCGTCGTTCGTGCCGTACGTGAGCATCGACTCCGTGAGCAACTGGTTCCGCCTGCCCGACCCCAAGTGCAAGGTCCTCGACCACACCCAGGCCGTGGCCCTCAGTAAGACCGTCCGGACCCTGGAGCGGTGCGAGCACACCGTCACCGACGCCGAGTGCTACCGCGACGGCGAGTTGAAGCGCCTCCAGACCCGCGTGCACCAACTCGCCGGCCGGCTGCCGGCGCAGTCGGTCACCGTGCCGGTGCCGATCCTCGACACCGTCGGCGGGTTCGAGCTGTTCAGCAACGGCACGTCGGACATGGCCCCGCAGCTCTTCGGCTTTTACGGTGCCCCCGGCATCGACCCGGCCAAGGCGACGACACTGTTCCTGGTCGGCGACCACTTCAGCCCGCTGCACAGCAAGGTCATCGTCGGGAACCAGGCCATCGGCCTCGACGGGTTGCAGATGCTCAGCCGGCAGGTCGTGCAGGTGACGGTCCCCGCGGGCGTGTTGGGCGTCGCCGAGGAGCGCGACGGCAAGAAGCTCACCTGGGCGCACGCCCACGTCGCCACGCCCTACGGCGTCAGCCGCGAAGTCTACATCCCGGTGCTCGTGCCCACGGCGGGCGACAAGCCGGCCAAGGCCCCTGCCGGTTACAGCGTGCCGGATAAGTCTGTCCTGACGATCCGCTACTGTCAGCGCGGCACCGACCTCACCGGCGACCACTTCGTGCCGGAACTGCAAGGCGTGGACCCGACCAAGCTGAAACTCGCCTGGTCCGACCCGCTGGGCGTCGCCCCGGCGTTCGCGACCGTGCGGCTGACGTTCAAGTTCGGCGACGCAACGCTGACCGTGCCGTGCACCGGCCGAATCAACGGATCGACGACGGGCAGCAAGCCGGACGCCCCGCCGCCGGCCGACGACGCCAAGCCGGCCGAACTCGTTTTGGACGAGAAGGCCGTGGGCGAGATCGCCACCGACCTCGTGCGCCAGATCGCCGCCCGCGGTCCGCTAGCCTACGCGAAAAACCCGCTGGCCGACGGCCTGACCAGTGACGGCGTCTTCGTGACGCCGGTCGTGACGCCGGCGGCCCCTCTGCTCCAGACGGCAACCGAAGTGAAGGCGGCCGGCCAGATCAAGATCGTCTTCAAGGCCGAGGGCTGCCCGGCACCCGCCAAGTAGCGCGGTGCCGCGCGGCCGGCCGGCCCGGTGCCCGCTCGGAACTCGACACAACTTAACGCGGCCCGGAGTTCGACGAAGTTCCACTCCGGGCCGCGTCGTGGTGCCGCGAGTTCGCTGGAGGAGTTCGCCGACACTTCCGCCTCAACCGAAGTCGGAAGTCCACGAATTTCCCAGCGAATTCGATTATTTCTACAAATCGCTTCACTGATTTGTTGACAAGTGTCTCTCGCCTGTGGACTATCTTGATCTTCTTGTCGTCACCTCGTCACGCCCAACCCGGTGGCCCGCCCGCATGATCGCTCCGCAGAACTCGCCGTTACCGACTTGGACGCTGGAACTCGATGCCGGCGATGACGTGACCGGATACCTGACGGAAAATTCCTCCGGGACTTTTGAAAATGCCGGCTTCACGGCCGTCAAAAATCAGTTGTTGCAAGTCCAAACTCCTGCAACTTACCCGGAATACTCCCGCGTCGAGAAGGGGACGTTTGAAACACCCTACGACAAGGTCCCCGTGGCCACGGGCCGCGTCCTTGCCTGCTTGTGTGACCGAGGCCGCGCGATCAGCCTAACGGCGCGCTCGCTGAAACCGGAACTTCAGATCCCGAAGCTACGCCTGGTTGACGGTTCCGGCTGGAATGAACGCCTCTCAGAATACCTCCCGAGCACGAAACGGAAAATCAATTGGTTTACGATTGACGAACATGTCACCGCTCTGGCCGGGTGTCTTTTCCCTGGTTACGCCGCGAATCCACGCCAGTTCACACCGGTCCACGGACTCCTGGTCGTGACCGGCTCGACGAAATCGGCCAAGAGCATCATCGCCCGCGGCTTGATCTACCGCTACCTGGAGTCGTACGTCAAGCGGTCGCCAGAACCGCGCCGCCCGCACCTGGTCACCTTCGAGGATCCGATCGAACAGTTCTTCGACGGCGAGGACGACAACTCGAAGTGCCACTCTGAGAAAGCCCGCAATCTGTTCGGCATCGACTACACGCCTCGAGAGAAGGGGAAGGATGTCCACGACCTGGCCGGCCTGTTCCGGGACGCACTGAGGCAAACCCCGGCGGTCGTCTTCGTCGGCGAAGTCCGGGAGGAGGCGGACTGGAAGGAGGTTCTCGAGTTCGCCGGCACCGGCCACCTGGTGGTGACCACCGCGCACGCCGGGTCTCTTCTGGAAACCATGATTAAACTTTTCGCGGCGGTCAAGGCGAAGACCCCGGCCGACCGTCGGCGGTTCGCCGAGCGCATCTTCGGCGTCGTCCACATGCGGTCGGCCGGCCTCGTGGAAAAGCGAACACTGTTACTCCCGGCGTTGTGGCGACGCTCTGAAGCGGGGCTGTCGAACCTCGTGGCCGTCGGCCTCGGGGCCATCGTGCCCGACCTGCCGGGCGAATCGACGGTGCTGCCGGGTTCGGCCGACAAGCTGCTCGTGCCGAGCCACACCAGCGTCGTCAGCCGGCGCTGGTTCGCCCAGCAGTTGACGGCGATGGCCGAGACTAACCTGCTCGCCGAGATTTCAAAGTCGGGGGCGGCCAGAACCGTATCCAGATCAATCAATAGCGGGATGACGCTAGACGCCACCAAAGCAGGACAGAACCCCACCACGAAACCTTGCGCCGAAGATAATCGACGGCGAGTTTTGGAGGAGACATCGACCGCGCTACGGGAGTCCAAAAGTGCAGTGGAGCGCAAGGCGATCCGGTTCGACCTGGAGGGAATTTGATGCCGATCGAGTTGTTAAAGTTCGGCATCCCGTCGTTCGACGCCATGATCAACATGCGCGCCAAGGAGGAGGAACGCGGGTACCTGCTCAACTCGTTGTCCGGCCAGGGCGAGGCGACGACCGTCTGCCTGATCGGGCCGGACGGGACAGGTAAGTCCCTCTTCGCCCTGCACCTCGTGTCGGACTACGCGCGGCAGATGATCGGGTCGGCCAGCCCAGGGAAAATCCTCTACGCCTCGACCGACCTGTCGCTGAATCGCGCCCAAAAGGTGTGGGAGAAGTTTTGGCTCGACAAGCCCGAGTTTCGCGGCCAACACGTCCCGTTCCGCACGGGCACAGCGCCGAGCGGGGCGGAGCTGATCTCCGCATCGAAATGGCAGGCCGGGACCACGGTGAAGCTGGAGGGACTCAAGCCCGCTGAGGAGCCGGAGCAGTTCGCCGAGTACCTCGCCCGTGATGACGCCAGCACGCCCTACGAGATCGGCTTTTTGGACCTGGCTTCGACGACCGGCGGCGACGACTGGCACCTGCTGAACACGATCCTCGGGACGCTGAAGGGCCGGGTCGCGGACGGTCCGAAGCACATGCTCGTCATCGACGCGGTCGAGGGGCTGGAGACGCTCGTCGGCGGGCGGGACTCGATGGGCGAGCAACAGGAGCGCCGCGCCCGCATCGCGCACCTCATCCGCGTCGCGTCGCAGAAGTGCCACCTCGTGTTCGTGGTCGAGGAGCCGAAAGGGGGCGAACGGCTGCCCGAAGTGTTCGTCTCCGATGTCGTCGTCCGCATGCGCACCACCGCCGACCGCGACTATTCCGTGCGGACGGTCGAGTTGGAAAAGGTGCGCGGCCAGCGGCACGTCCGCGGCCAACACCACTTCCACATCTGTCAGGGCGACCTGCTCCCGACGAACGAGGACCGCCCCGACGAGCCGGCCGTCCAGGTGCAGGTTTTCGTAGAGAGTGAGCCGCACGTCCTCTCATACATTCACGTCTACCCGTCGTTGCACCAGTCGGCGGCCGACGTGACGAAGTGGGAGCCACGGACGGCACTCGCGCCGCGCGCCGGGTTCGGCATCGAGCAACTCGACAATATGCTCGCCGAGTGCACGTTGAACGACCAAAAGCACGGCGGCGACGGCTTCGGACTCCCGGCCGGGAGCGTCACCGCGATCATCGGTGAACAAGGCACCTTCAAGAGCCAACTCGCCCGCGCCTTCCTGGCGCAGTGCTTCCGCACGCGGGTAACGTCGTCCAGCGAGCCGAAACCCTGCCCGATCAATGGCCGTGGGGTCGCCGTGCTGTTGACCACGTACGACACCGACCGCTGCCGGCTCGCCGATCAACTCCAGCACCACTTGACGCACCCGCAGGACAAGGAGACGGTCAAACAGCCCAAGTCTTCGCTGCTCGTCCGCCGGCTCGACATGCACCACATGCCGGCGTCCGTGTTCTTGCACGTCGTCCGAGAGTTGATCCAGGAGGCCCGCCGCCGGCTGATCGGGGCATTGAACTCTGCAGGCGTGCCATTACGTCAGGACGATGTCAGTCAGAATTGGCGCATCCGCTTCGTGTTGGACGACTGGTCGGCGGCGATGGACATGTACCCGGAGGCCAAGCGGGATCCGCTCCTCGTGCCGCACCTGATCCAGTACCTGCGGCAACAGGGGGTGACGGCGCTCATTCTGGCCACCCACCCGGGCCGGCCGGACGGCGGCGCGGCGATGGACGTCCGGGAGCGGCTCCTCCCCGCCGACCATTACCTTTACACCTGGCAGGTGCCCTTCTACGGCGACCGCCGCGTCGCCATCACCGCGCTGCCGAGCCTGTCGCCGCGCGACCTGACCGCCGTCCGCGAACTCCGCCGCGCGCGGGCGGCCGAACTCGGCCCGGCGACGCCTCCGGCCGTGAACGAGTTGACCCACAAGGAGTTGGCGGACCACCGCGAGTTGGTGAACAAAGAAGCGTTAGTCGTAGACCCTCACTTCGAGCTTTACCAGGGGCTCGACGAGGGCAACCCCCAACCGGTGCCGCTGGAGGTGATCCTGTATGCCGAGCACGACCACCTGCCGGCGTTCGAGTCGTACCGCCGCGAGGTGGGCCAACTCTTTAAAGAGGTCTTCGGGCACGGCGACGGGCGGACCACCGTCGCCCCCCTCTACGGAGTCGGGTACGACCTGATCCACGAGCAGACGTACCTCCAGAGCGGGGCGCGGTTGAGCCGTTCCCTCGTCATCCAAGTGGACGAGTTCTGGGCCGAGAGCCGGTTCGAGTTGCGGCGCACCGAGGACTACCTCAACGCCGTCACGGCCGACGCTTCTTGCCGGCCGAACGCGGCCGAGGACCCGTACCTCCTCTTCCAGCCAACGGACGAACAATCCTCAGGTGCGACCGCGGCCCCGCCCGACGCGATCGAAGCAACGCCACCGGACGCGCCTCCGCTCGACGCGCTCGGCGTCGAACCGGTCGTCGTGGTCCCCGGTACGCCCGAAGCAGTCGTCGTCGCCCCCGAGACGCCCCTAGCGGTCGTCGATGACGCAACGCCTTCACTGGACGTGCCGCCACCCGTCGCGCCGGGCGTTGAGCCGGTCGTCGTCGCGCCCGAGGTACTGGCAGGGGACGCCGCGACGACACTGCCGGCCGCGGAGGCGACCACCCGACCTGTTCCCGTACCCCCGCCGGCCGCGGGCTATCAGCGGAGAGACTTCTTCCACCTCATCGGCAACGACCTGATTGGGAGCATGGCCACTTATGCGGTGGACAAAGTCCCCTACACCTGGGACTTCGGCATGCTGCTGTGCGACCGACGGGCGTGGGCGCTGGCCGCCAAGGAGAAGGACGAGCGGACCAAAAACCCTTGGCGCGGGGACCACCAAGAGCAGTCGGTCGGGGACATCTGGCACCGCATGTGGAAAGTGAGCGTGCCGGACGAGACGGGGCTGGTCCACCCCGAGGACGCCAACGCCCCGCGGAAGATCGCGCACGCCCACTTCGTCCGTCAGACTCCGGAGGGCAAGCACGTAACGGTGACCGCGTCCGACACCAAGGGCGAACGGCGGTACGTCGATCCCGTGTCCTGGCGGGAGTTCCTGGGGGCTTGCAAGACGATCGCGCGGTACACCCGGTACGAGTGCCCCGCGTTCGACATCGATTTGCTGGCCGTCGAGTCGTTCTCGTGCTTGGTGCTCGAAGTGTGGATGTCCGAGTGGCACCTCCTCGACAGCAAGTTCGGGTTCAACCTCAACGATCCGGCCCACGCGGCGGGGGCGGCGGGATCGCACTCCTTGAAGGCACCCGCGGACTTGCCCTCCTGGGCGTTGCGGGGGAACCGCGGCTGGTCGGTGTCGGACAGCCTGGCCGAGCGACTGGACACGGCTCCGACAAACCCAGGGTTCAAGCAAGCGGCGGTGTTCCGCGAAGCACTGTACCGTGCGGTCCTACTGCTGGACGAGTCGCTGACGCCGGCGCAACTGGCGCACGACAACATGGCCTTGCGCGCCCGGCCCAGCGGCCGCGCCGCCGCCAGCCGGCACTGGTACTCGACGGCCGCGCCAGCCACCGTGGAGCCGGACGCGCGGCGCGACCTGTGCGTGGTCGGCTTGCCCGGGCACTACACGACCCGAGGCGACTGGTTCCTCGGCATGGCCGCGGGCAGCCGCTCCCCACGCCTGGCCCACCGCGTCATGGACATCCTCGGCAGCCGCCGGGCCAACATCGTCCGCCTCCAGACCGGCCTCGGCCTGCCCACCCGCGACGTGACCCCGCTCGACGGCAAGAACCGGCTCGAAGACCACCGCACCGCCCTGGTCTACGTCACCGACGGCGGCCAGGTGGACACCGTGCTCTACCGCGACCTGCGGCAACTCGGGGCGTACGACGCCCGGGACGGGCGCGGCCGCGGCGACGAGTTCCACTGGCTCTGGAGGTCGAACATCCGCCACTACGACCTGCACGCCCGCATCTGGCAGAAATGGCTCGTCCACCTCTTCATCAAGTGGCGCACCTGGTCGCGGCCGGGCGGCGTCTGGGACGGCTTCCAGGAGTACGACACGCTGGTCGCGGCCGATAAGCGCCCGGAATTGGAGCCGGCACTTCAGGCTACGATCAACGCAACGGTTGATCGCGCCGAGCGGCACAGTGAGTTCTTGATAATGTGCGACCACCTCGTCGCCACGTTGCGGCGAGCTACCCCCCGCCAGGTGCGCTCATGACACCACCCCCCACGCCGGAGACGCCGGGGACACTCTCGTTCGATCAGTGGCGGGACCGAGTCCAGTCGTGCGAGCAGATCAGCGTGCTTTTCTGTCCCGTGGTCGGACAATTGCAGACTCAACACGATCGGGCTTGGACACGCCCGCTCACTGGGTTGAATCGTGGGCGAAACCCCTTCGCCAATCTATACGTCGCGGCGGAGCAGTTGCTCGCCCCCGATGTGTTGTCGTCAACCCATCGGGATCACATCCTGAGTCACTTCCTCCCGACGGAGCGTCGCGCCGAGTTTCTGGCCGGCAGGTTGGTCGGACTAATCCGGGAGAACGGTTGTCCGCTCGAAACCCAGTTCGCAAGCTGGAACGGGGCCTTTCGCTGCCATAAATCGCTTTCCCTCGGACTCTGGTGGCCACAGTCGGACCGAACGTGGTCGCGCGAGATCAACATTCGCGCCGACTTCGACCCCAAAGGCGTGGCCGATGCAGACTTCGCGTCGCTCGAATCGCTGTTGACTTCGTACATCGAGCACATGGGCCAAGACTCCATGTACCTGGTGACCACGGACGCCCACGCCGTCGGGAGCCGCGACGAATCGTGGCAAGTCGAGCATCGGCCTGGCGGTTTGATCTTCACGCCCGTCGGCACGACGAATCGGTGGAGGGTTCCGGGTGGGTTACCGGCGAACTCGCCGCGCGAATTGCTCCAACGACTGATGACTAACCTCGACCACCACTCAATAGACGATCGGACAAACATGGTAGCAGAGTACGTGCGGGAGCAGCACGCTAATACGCCGGTCGGACTTGGGGCGACCTTCGAGTTTATTGGCAGTGAATTGGTCATCCAGAATGCCGGCGGTGCCGGGTTTCTGTTCGCCCCGTCCCTGTGCCACCTCGCCAACTTTTGTCCGGCACACGGCCTCGACCGCTTGTTCAGTGCGGCCATAAATACATTCGTGGATATGCATGACATTGATTCAAGCGAGAAGTGGCTCCTCAAGGGTTACGCGTGGCCGGGCCGGGCCGGGGATCGACATTTGAGCGTCGAATCCAGACAGGCCGCTCATGATTGTTGGCCATGCCCCATCACGCATTTACTACCGGGCCAAGACCCGATCCTTGGCCTGGCTCACGATTGAACAGTGATTAGACTCCGACTGCGTTTTGTCTCGTACAGTCGGATCGCCGACAAACATAATCATCCGCACGCCGGCAAGGCTTTCTTCGAGTAATTTTGCGATGACGCGACCGACATACCAGCGAACTTCCTCAGTGTTTTCGGGAGACCCATTCTGTTGGTTATGAATGAAGTCAATTCCGAGGAATCTCGACTTGCCCCCACTCATTTTTGGCATACCGAGTGGAATTAACATGTGATACTGTCTCTCGTTTCGCGTCAAAATAATACCGTAATCGGCGAAATCGCCCTCGGAAACTTGCTCGAATCCGATTCGGCGGATCGCGGCGTGCCCTGGTGGACGGGAGACGAAGTCCACAGCCGTAACGTGAATGAGATCGGTGCCGACCAGGGCGAACTGTTTGGTCAGACGAGCCGCCTGCAAGAAGAGTATGACTACCGTAGGTCGGCCAGTGATATCGGGCTGTTCGGACCGCTTTGCGGAGGGAATGAGTGCGCAATTGAACTTGGCGATCACGACCGCAATTCGGTGCGCATAACCAAAAAGCGATACGCTCAAGAGTTTTCTCATTTCCGTGTCGAGTGTCGCCCCCCCGTCGGTGAATTGATAAGTGAGAACGCCGACGACAGCCCGGTCTTGGTACCAACTCCATACCGGAACGCCGAGGCGGACGATCTTCGACCCGTCCACGCCTGGGAACTCGATCAGTTCGCCCGGCCGCTCCACGGTCGGCCCATTCCACTGAGTTTGACTCGCCACCCAGGTGTCGGTCTCGTCGGTCCTCCCCGCCGGGCCGTTCGAGGTCGCCGCGAGTTGCGTCCACGCCACTTCTCTTCCACCGACGCGGGTGTGGCGGACGTACAGTCGGGCGACGGCGAGTCGGCCGAGTGATTGAGCGTTGAGCCGCTCCATCATGTCTTGAAGGGTGTGCAGTAAGTGACGGCTGACCGACACGGTGCGCGGCATCGACAGGAAACGCCGGTCGAGGCGGCTAGTCTTGGAGTGCGCCTTCTCCTGATCAGTATTGCCGATCAGGTTATCCTTTTCGGCGGCCTGTCGAGGACCTGTCTCCTTCGGATTGGGACGACTCGGCCAGTCCTTTTCGGTCGGCGATTTGAGTCCGCGAATCAGCAACCGTCGCTCGTTTGTGCTCCAATCATCAAAAAACGGCCGAAGAACCTCTAGCGTTGCGGCGAATAAATCGCCGCTGAACTCGGTAAATGGCCGGCGGTCAGGGTCGCGCGTGACGACGAGTATTAATCCCGGTCGGTCGGGTCGGTCGGGTCGGTCCGGCTCGGTCACAGCGGCCCGACCGATTAGCCAGGCTTCGACTTCGTGTCCGTCGGGTTCCGACCGGGAGTCGTGCGTGCCACGGTTACTGCCCTCGGCTCGACGTCGGTCGCGGGCGTAGCCGTACGGGTCAAGCAAGTAGCGCCACGGCCTGTCAGGATCCTTGTCGCCTGATAAGTCATGCGGCTTAGTCGCAGTTTGGAAGGATTCCGACGACGACGTGCTGCCAGAAGTCGCGTCGGGTGAGGAGCTTTGATGCTGTTCCCACCGATCCTTCAAGCCGTCCGTGTTGGAGAATCGAATGATACTCGGCTCACACTGGCCGCCTCCCGCGTGCGGGGACTCCTTGACGAGGTACTGCAAGTAGCCTTGCACGTCGGGAACTAGGCCGGGTATGGGAGAGAGCGGCTGGTGTAGGTACCGATTCCGCCGTTCTCCTGAGAACAAGTTGACGAAGTAATACTTGTCGGCTTCGACCGGGTGCCGAATCCATATGGCGACTTCCGAAGCGTCGAAGAGCGTCTTGAGGTGAATCACTAGCGCCCCGCACACGTCTTCCAAAAAAGAACTCCCGGCCTCGTTGAGGGCGGCGGTCAACCAACTGGACGCGACGACCGTCCGACGCTTCTCAAAGTCACCCAGGACCGATGCGAGAATGCGAGTGAGTTCGCCGGCCTCCTCATACGAAACGGAGGTAAGGGCACTGGGGTCGGCGACCAACTCCAGTGCGAACTTCTGACTCCCCGTCGGGTCGGGAATTGGGATGATTCGGCGAGCAGGCTCGGGTGCGGTATTGCCTCGCAGGACATTGAGTTCGGCGAGCCGCTCCTGGCTGTCCGCGCCGAACCAGCCGTCGCGGGCCTCGGGTCGGTATCCGGTCGAGGCGAGCCGGTAGGCCGGGGGACGCAGGGGGACGCCGTTTAAAGTGGCCAGTTGATCGGCGTCCCGATCGATGTACCACAAGGCGCAGTCGCACCCGGCGGGATCGACCGACCGGGCAATCGTCGTGCACAAATCTTCCATGAGGCTCATCAGGTGCCAGTCGTGTCGCCCGCGGTCGGTCGCCGCGACGGACGGAACCCAGGGGCACGGGACGGAACCGCCGGAGTAGGAATTCAACTGCTGCCACAGATAAATCTGGGACCAGAGGCCCCGGGCCGATTCCTCCAACAGGATCAGATGAGCCGGCCCGAATGTTTGCGAAGCCCCCGACTCCAGAGCCAGGGTACCCAATCCCGTCCGGGCATCGTTCGGTCCATTCAGGAAGTTCGCGGGGTGCGCAAATGGGCTGGCGACCGCGGACTTACGACCGCCTGCGCCCGAGTCGAGGCGTACTCGGCCACTTGGGTGAACTCCGAGTACGATCGGGCCCGAATCCGCCAATTTCAGCTCACCGGTCATCGACTTCGAGCGAACAAAGGTAAGGTCGCGGTCGGAAGAGTCGCGGTTGTGCACGTACGCCGTCACTCGTTTGGGCGACCTCAATTCCGACTTCGACACGGGCCCGCTCGAAAACGTCGAAGGGAACGATTGACAACCGTCGAGTCGATTCTCGATCCCGCCCCGGACCGCTCGCAAGCTCTCCGCCTGATAACTCGCCAAAAGTATCAACACTGTCTCGGCGATGGTCTCACGTGATTGGCCAGGCAATAGTCGATTCTGGTCCGGGTGGGGTGGGCCGTATTCGCGGGCCAATTCGGCCACAGTCAGTCGGTACGACGCGCTCCGCGTCCATTCGTCCGCGCACTTCCGTGCCGACGACCTGTGCGCGTCCATGAGCGGGCGGAGCGCGACCCAGTCGTCAACGCGCTCCGCGGCTGCTTTCCGGAACTGACGGCCGAGTGGGCCGGAACTCTCTTCGTCTCGCAGCGAGAGCGGAAACTCGAGTGTGAAACCGTCGGGGTACGACCCGATCGACGCGTCGGTCGTCGGCGACGGGCAGCAAGCGATTGCGGTGAGTCTTTCCGCGTAATAGCTCAAGTCTTCTGGCCGCGCGAACCTACCCAGGGAGGGCAGGTTGTCCCCGACGAGGCGTAGGCAACTCTGTTGACGCTCAACCCACGTCTTCGCTTCCGGATCGGCCATCGCCCGGCCGACTGCAGTGCCCAATTGCCACAACAGACTTTCACGCGCCGACCACTGAAAAACAGAGAGTTTAGGGATCGGTCTCGCAAATCGCGCGCTGACCTCGTCGCAGGAATGAATGCTGACGCCCGGCTTTCGGTCCGGAGACTCTGCTTCGAGAAAATATTTGAACAGTTTCGTCACTTCCGACGGGGTCAGTCCCGTCGCCGCGGCGAATTGGGCGTGCGTGTCCCACCCGACATGGCGGGCCTCGAATAGGGGGCGGACAACACTCGACTGAACGCGTCTCAGGAAGTCAATCGCGTCGGACCGATCCGCTGCGACCAGACGGTAGTACAAGTCGAACACGATCGACCCGAGTGGGCCTCGAAAGGCTTCGAGGAGTGGTTCCGGGCGGGGGAAGTGGCGACGGCACTCCGCCATCACGGAGCGCAAGAAATCGGAGGCCGATTTGGCCCCGGAGCGACTCACTTCTTCTACGGTATCGGTGCGGCCAGAGTGCTGGTAACGGGCGACAGCGTACTCTACGACCGGCCAGTCTTGAGGTGCGACTTGGAAGAGGATCGAGGTATCGACTGGGTCGTTGTCGCAACGGTTCACTTTTTATGTGCCTCAGTAGTCACGCGCAAGTCTTAGACGGACTGCGATCCGACGCCTATACTATCGTGAATTTCTTTTAAAGCAATTCGTCTTTTCACCGTTTCGATCCGATTTTTGAAGATCGAGAGTAGGCCGACTCAATTTTTAGCCACTTAGCGCAGTCTCAAGTGACATCCGGTGCGTCAGTTCGGTACCTCCTATCCTGACGGGATGAATTGAGTTCCCCAGGATGGTGGACTCGAAGTTAACGGAGTCGATTCCCGAGGAGAAGACAACCCGTGCACCGAACGACCGACACCGCCGAGATCAAACTCCGGGCGATCCCGATGATGGCCGAACAGGGACTCGCCCTCGCCGAGGTCGCCCGCCGCCTGGGCGTCCGGGACAGCGGCCTGCGGACCTGGCGGGATCCGGCCCGCGCGCAGGGCGCGGCCGCCTTCCCGGACCGGTGTTCGGCGTAGCGGAGTCGGCCGACGAGGGCGACGACATCGAGACCAAACTCGTGCCGGGGCAAGGCGACCGCGCCCTCGGCCTCGGGCCGGTCCGGCCGCTTGTCCGCCGGGCAGGCCGCGGCGTGGCAGCGGCGGACGGTCGGGTTCAGGCGGGTCACGCCGTCGAGGGTGTGGACGGTCCGGTGGTTGGCGTAGTCGGCGCGGGCGGGGCGGCCGCAGTGCGGGCAGTCGGTCCGCTCGGCGGCGAGGTCGCGGGTGATCGTGGGTACTGCGGTCTTGGCCGTCTTGGACACGGGTCGCCCTCCTGGTGAGGACTCTCATTCTAACCGATCACCCGCCAACCACAACCAGTCGGGATTGCCGGCCTAGTTTTTTTGAGCGTCCGGCGGACGGTCTCGTCCGAGATCGCCGCGACGACCTCCAGGGCGACGAGCTCGTCGGCCAGCAGTTGCATCGTCCAGGCGGCGCGGCCGTCGGGCGGGGCGGAGCACGCCAGGACGACCAACTTGGCCTCGGCCCGGCCGTCGAGCACGCGCGTCCGGCTCGGCCGGGCCTGGGGCTTGCGGACGAGGGCGGC
>JANYHV010000388.1 GCA_025362195.1 Fimbriiglobus sp.
GCGTGTTGCGGCGAGCCGGCCCGCTCCCAGAGGGGGTTGACGGCGTACGTCTGCGGCACCGGGCCGGGCTTGCCGCCGCCGTCGCCGGCGACCATCTTCAGGAAGCCGTGGTCGCACAGCAGGTTGAGCGGGGCGTTGAGCGCCTCGCCGCCGCGGACGTCGCGCTTGTCCTTGATTTGCTGGAACGCCTGCGACCGCGTGGTGGAGACGATGTGCCGGCGCGACTCCAACCAGTCGCGCAGCCGGCGGGCGACGCGGCCGGTGCGGTCGGTCGCGCCCAGCCCGTGGCAGCGGCGGGCGTGGGCCTCGAAGTAATCGACGAGCTTCGCGGCCGCGTGCATCGTCCGCGCGTCGATCACCGGCGGCCGGGCGTCGGAGTACCCGGCCGGCTCCGGGTCGGTCGCCGTTTCGGCCGCCGGCCCGTCCGACGCGCGGTCCAGGCACCACAGCAGGCCCGCCAGGCGCAGCCCGTACTCGCGGAGCTTGCCCAGGGTCGCCCGGAACGGGTCGTCGGTCTCGCGGGCGTTCAGTCGCATTGCGATCGCCTCGGTGAACTCCTGCCACGCGAGCTTGGCCCCGTCGTCGAACCGCACGGTCAGCGGCTGCCAGAGCGTGCAGCCCTCCGCCGGCGGCACCAGGTCCATGGTCAGCAGGTTCAGGACCGCGTCGCAGTAGCGGAGTTCGGCGGCCTCGGGTATTTCTTTCCAGGTCTCGCCGACCGCCGGCAGCGGGTCGGGGTAGCTCATCAGGAAGCGGTCGATGAACCCGTCCGCCGGGGCGTCGCCGGGGGCGGTGTCGCCGCGCAGGGTGGGGAGCACCTCGGGGCACAGCGCCCCGGCCACCGCGGCGAACGGGTGCGGCACGAACAGCGGCGGGGCGTCCTTGTCCCCCGACCGGTTGACCTTGACCGCGGCCCCGGCCCAGGCGGTCAGCCAAAACTGGCGGTCGGCCCCCTTGCCGCCCTTGTACTGGTTCAGGGCCAGGACGAAGCCGCTCAACTCGTCCTTGACCAGCACCGCCCCGCGGGGGTTGTCGCGCAGGACACGGACGGCCGCCTCGGCGGTGGCGTCGTCGAGGAGCGACTGCCGCAGCGTCGGCTTGACCGGCTTCGCGGGCGGCTCGCACTCGCACCCGGCCTTCCGCCAGGCGTCGAACTCGACCTTGTAGCGCTCCATGTCGCGCTCGAAGGCCGCCACGTTGCGGGCGTACTGCTCCCGCCGCGGCTCGGCCCGCAGAGCGGGGCCGCGACCAGCGTTCACACCTCAACTTCAGCCTGCGGCGAGTTGTGTGAACTCACGAGCTGATCGATCAACTGCTGGTCTTGCCCAGTGAAGCGTTCGCGGGCGGACGCCAGCCACGCGATGACCTCATCCGCTGCGTTACCGAAGAAGCCCGTGAGCAGGTGGGGATCAACCTCCCAATTCACGATTGCGGGGTGCCCCTGCTGCCGGTGGGCGATCAAGTGCCCAACCTCCACAGGTGAGATCGGCGCGTCTGCACGCACAGCCTCTAGTACGACCGGCCCTAGCCACGCCCAGTGCGGAAGTCCGCTGTAATCTGACGGCCGTTCGTCCGAATCCGGTGTAAAAACGAGTTGATAGAGGCAGTAGTGGATGCCGGTCGTTGGGAGCACTCGCAGTAGGGCGTCGGCGGTCCGCAACTGTTCTTGCGCGAGGTAATAGATGACGCCCCGGACGTGCGCCCGATCCTCAAGTCGGACGATGCCATTCCGAGCCGACGCCCAGTAGTAGTAGAGGTCGTTGACTAGGCTGAGGCTAGTCGGCATCGCCAAGCGGACTTGATTTTCGAGCCAGTCCCGCGAAGCGTCGTCACGCATGACGTGGCCATTCGCGTAAAGCCAGAGTGCGCTAAAAGCGCGTTCCGGGAAGACTGGGCGGGCGGGGTCGGATTGACCGTTCCACCCAAGTGCCCGCGCCCCACGCGGAGTGCGGTACCCGGCGAGAACTTGGTCGGCGAGGACGAGCACTAGTGAACTTTCGAGGCCGAAGGTTTTCGCCGCGTAATGCTCCCACACCGCGACGTAGTCCCCGCCGGAGGCCAATCCGTCGATGAGTGCCGACGGGACGACATATGACACACGCCAGTTGCTGATGTCGCGGAAGACCGTCTGATCGCGAACGTCGCTGGGGTCGATCTCTTCGTTCACGACGCGAAGCCAGTACCGCCGGTGACCAATCCCCTGCTCGGGGTCAAAGCGGTCTGGACCCGTCGGGTGTCCGAGGTACTGGCTGGCTGCGGGGAGCAGCCGAACTAGGAGCGTCAACGCTGCCCGCGGCTCCCAATCGACGTTCGCCGTGGCCCGCAGCCACTCCGCGGTCAGACGCTCGCTGATGCGCGGCAGGGAGTCCCGCTGAACGCTCGACGACGTTGGGGCGGCGTGCAATTGGTCCCAGTGCCGCACCAGGAAGTCGAACGCCTCTGGAGCACCGTGCCTGAGAATGTTCACTGCGATCAACTGGTCGAGATCGACCTCGCCGTACAGGCGCCGCCAAGCGACAGAGGTCCGTCGCAGGGCGTGCTTGAGTGCCCGAGGGGTCCGCAGTAGCCGGGCGGCCGCTTCTGCAGGCGTGACGATGTCGTAACTGGACATGAAGCCGATCAGCGACGGCTCCCACGGCGAGTGGTCGTGCGATACGGTGGCGACGTGACGGAACTCGCTCGCGTTCAGGCAGCGGGACCGTACGGCATCGATAAGGGCCGCGACCCATGCCGGGTCGAAGTCACGCAAGATTTCGATGTGGTCGCAGAGTTTGGTGAAGTCGATGAAGTCGGCGTTGCCGGCCGGCGTCCGGCCGCTGGCGAGGACAAAAGAGACTCGCTCGGTCGCCTTGAGCCGCTGGAGCAGTGCCTGCACTTCTTGCCGGTGGAATCGGCCGGCCGACGGTCGGTCGAGGTCTTCGACGACGACGACCAGGCGGGCGTTCGCGGACCGCAAGACCTCCGCGAGTTGGCCGAACTGTTCGACGGGGTCGCTCGACCCGAGAACGAGGTCCGCCAGACTGCGGACCCAGTCCCCGCCGGCCGAGAACGTCTTTCGGTACGATTCGGGCAAGGACCGCAGCGAAAAACAGTCGGCCTTGCGCCCGACCGCTTCCACAGCTCGGGCCAAGATTTGCTGCACAGCCGATCCGGAGTCCTCGAACCCCCAACAACTCTGCTCGGCGAACCAGACCTCCGCCGCCCCCGGCTGCCGGTTCCGCTCCACCTCCTCTTGCATCCACGCCACCACGCTGGACTTCCCGCTGCCGAAGGGGCCAACCAGTCCAATGGTGCCCCCTTGTGTGGTGAGGTACTCCGCCAGCCGACAGGCGACCCGACGGTTGCCGATCAAGTCCTCGCCCGCCGGTCGCTCGCTCATCAGCCACGGCTCAAGAATCGTCCAGTCGCCGACGAGACCGTCGAGCGATCGTTCGGCGGCCGGCACCGGTAGCGGGGTCGGCCGCTCGGGAGCCTGGGTGATGTGGCGGAAGATGGCCACGGCCGCCAGGGGGCCAAAGCCGTACCCGACCCAGTCCCACGTCGAAGGCGAATAGCCGTCGGGACCAAGCCCCGCTGTCAGGTCGATTAGGCACAGTGCGGCGGCTGCGACCACCCAGGCGAGCCAGATCGGCGGGTGCCGCCACCTTACCGGTGGCCGGAGGTGCGCGAGTCTTGGACTCAAGAGTTTGAATAGAACACAAACGCCCAAACTGATCGCGGCGAAGAGGGCGGCGGCCCGCTGCAACCACTGCACACCGCCGAAATACGCATGAACGCTTTCTGGGTTCCGTCGCACCGCAGGGAGCAGCAGCGCCCCGACAGCAGTGATCACAATGACGTGTACCAAGAATAGGAACCAGCGGCGACCGAGCTGACGCCGGAGCGTCGGATCGAGCCACTGAACACGTTTCCTCATGTGGACTAACTCCATCCGCGGATCGCTTACCGTACTGCTATTCGTGTCACCGTGTCGATACTTGCTTCTGAAGACGGAGTGAGTCCTATGCGCCGGCGAGCGAGTCGAGGCCGCCGGAGTACAGCGCCACCTCGTCGATCCGGCCGGCGAACGGCTCCCCGCCGAAGTCGAGGTACCGGGGCACCGGGCCGGGCCGGGCGTGCGGCGCGAACTCGAACCGGTACTCGTCGTCG
>JANYHV010000252.1 GCA_025362195.1 Fimbriiglobus sp.
GGTTGCGAGTAAGCGACGTTGAGGAGGAAGGTCCAGAGGCAGGCGTGACCGATCCAGGCGAACCCGGCGAGGAGCCAAATCATGCGATCTTGCTCGTCGCGGCGACGCCTTGCAGGGCCGGGGGCGGGGTCACCGGCGACGCGGCGGGGTCGAGGATCGCCTTGAGGAGTTGGTCCTGGCGGAACGGCTTGAACAGGACGTACTCCATGCCGTCGGCCCGGGCCTTGACGATCGAGTGCGCCGAGTCGTACCCGAACCCGGTCGTCATGGCGATGCGGACGCCGGGCCGCGCGGCCTTGAGCCGGCAGTACGTGTCGAACCCGCCCAGGTCGGCCGGCTTCGTCTCCATGAGGACGGCGTCGAACGGGATGACCTTGAGCAGGGCGATGCTCTCGGCGGCGCTGGCCACGGTCTCGACCTCGGCCCCGAGTTGGGCGATCATCAGGTGCGCCGACTTGCGGGTCCGCTCCTCGGCGTCCAGCACCAGGATGCGGCGGCCGGCCAGGGGGGTCGAGCGGCGGCCGGGCTGCTCGCCCTGCAGGTCGCGCTCGACCTTGCGCAGGCTCTCCTTGACCAGCCGCGCCCCGGCCAGGATGCGGCGCAACTGGTCGGCCACGGCCGGGTGAGTCTCCTCGAACTGCCCCAACAGGACCGCCGAACTGGCGAGGATGTCGTCCACCGGGATCGAGATCTCGCGGTTGATGAGGTCCACCGACTGGGCCGCGGTGCAGCTCTGCTGGGCGGTCAGCAGGTCGAGGGTGTGCAGGGCGGTGGCGATTTCCTTGGAGAAGAGTTCGGTGAACTGCAAGTCGTCCGGGCCGAACCCGGCGAGGCGGGGGCTTTCGACGTTCAGCGTGCCGACGACCTCGTCGTGGTACTTCAGTGGCACGGTCATCGAGCTGCGCGCCCCGGTCGCGCCTTCGAGGTACAGGGGGTCGCCGGCCGTGTCCATGCACAGGTAACTCTGGCCGGTCGCGGCCACGTACCCGGTGACCCCGTTGGACGTTTCCCGGGCGAACAGTTCGCGGCGGGCGGCCGTCGAGGTCATGCCGTCTTCGAGCAGCGCCCGGAGTTCGCCGGTCCGGCGGTCGAGCAGTCGGACCTCGATGATGTCGTAGTGGAGGAGGTCGCGGATGTACCGGCGGAGGTTCTGCTTGAGGAGTTCGACCCGCGTCGGCACGTTCATCTCGGCGAGCTGGTCGGGGTCGAGGTCGGCGAGTTCGCGGCCGGCCTGGTGCAGGGCGTCGAGCTTCCGCTGCTGCTCGACCTCGGGCGTGATGTTGCGGACGATGGCGATCTGCTGATCGACCGCGCCGGAACTGTTGACGACCGGCTGGATGGTCACGTCGAGGTACGGGCGGTCGGCGCTGGCCGGGCGGTACAGGCGGAAGTTGACGGGCGTGCCGCCGCGGGCGGCGCTGAGCGGGTCGGCGACTTCGGACACGAGCGTCGTCGCCCCGAGGGCTTCCATCATGGTGCGGCCGAGGGCCACGCCGTGGCAGAGCCGCTGCATCGCCGGGTTGACCCAGGTGATGACGCTCTGGGCGTCCAGGACGGCCGCGCCCTTGTCCATGTGGGCCAAAACGATCGCGTCGCGGCGCTGGGCGGCGAGCACCTCCCGGGCGGTCGCGGCGTCCGTCAGGACCCCGTCGAACGGCTCGGCGAGCAGGCAGTCCATGGCGGCGACGGGGTCGGCGGCGGGCGTCAGCCGCGCGCCGGCGAGCTGCGCCGCGAGGTCCGCGGGCAGCGAACCCAAGACCAGGATTCGCGGGGGGGTCGGCAAGCCATCGCTCCGGGCAAGCGGCGTCGTCGTGCGAGTACGGAATTATAGCCGAAAACCCCGAGCGTCGGAAAGGGGATTTGCGCAACCCGCCGGCGGAAGTGTCGCCGTTCGGGTTGCGGCACCGGCCGGCCGGGGCTATGGGGCGGTCGGTTGACGGTTCTCGGGGGGTAGTCGATGTCTCGCTTCATCGGTTCGCTCGCGGCCGCACTGGCCGCGGTCTCCGTCGCGGTCGGGCAGACGACCGTCCTCCCGCCGCCCGTCGATCCGCCCGCGCTCCCGGCCGCCGCCCCGGCCGCGCCGAGTCCGCCGCCGGCCCGCACCTTCGAGGCCGTTTGGAACAACGGGTTGTTCTTCCAGACGAAGGACAAGGACTTCGTCTTCCACGTCGGCGGGGCCGTGCAGTACGACGGGGCGTGGTACACGGCCCCGGCGGCGCTGGAGAAGTTCCCCGGCGGGACCGGGCCGTTCAACGACGGCGTCAACCAGCGCCGCGGCCGCCTCCGGGCCGACGGCACCCTGTACAAGAACGTCGATTTCGCCGTCGAGTACGAGTTCTTCAACGGCGTCGCCCCGGTCGGCGTGACGGCGACACCCGCGAACGTGTTCAACTCGCCCGGCCCGACCGACGCCTGGATCACGCTCAAGAACGTCCCGCTCGTCGGCAACGTCCGCATCGGCAACCAGAAGGAGCCGTTCAGCCTGGAGCACCTGGACAACTACCGCGCCCTCGAATTCCTGGAGCGGAGCGTGCTGTTCGACGCCTCGCAGGCGACCCGGTTCAACAACGGCTTCACGCCCGGCATCAGCGCCTTCCGCAACTGGGCGGACGACCGCATTTACACGGCCGGTGGGTTCTTCAAGAACGAGTCGGACACCTTCGGCTTCGGCGTCGGCGACGGCAACTACGCCACCACCGGCCGCGTCGGTATCCTGCCCGTTTACGACCCCGAGTCGAACGTCTCGCTCTGGCTCGGCGGGGCGATGAGCTACCGCAACCCGGTCAACGGCCAGGTCCGCGTGAACGTCCGCGACAACGTCCGCAACGCCCCGTTCCCGCTGTTGAACCTGATCGCCGACACGGGCGTGCTGAACGCGAGTTCGCAGTCGCTGTACAACCTGGAAACGGGGGCCGCGATCGGACCGGTGACGGTCCAGGCCGAGTACCTGGCCAACCTGGTCCGGAACGCCGGCCCGGTCGGCGGGGCGACCGTCGGCACCGCCGTCTTCCAGGGCTTCTACGCCGAGACGATGGTCTTCCTGACCGGCGAGCGGCGCACCTGGAACCCGAAGGCGGCCGTGTTCAACCGCGTCCAGCCGCTGACCAACTTCGGCTTCTCCGGCGACGGCACGCCGACCGGCATCGGGGCGTGGGAACTGGCCGTCCGGTACAGCTACCTCGACCTGACCGACAAGACGATCGCCGGCGGCCGCCTGAACAGCGTGACACTGGGCCTGAACTGGTACTTGAACGCGAACGCGAAGTTGCAGTTCAACTACGACTACACCTACCGCGACAACGCCGCCAACCCCTTCGCCAAGGGCGAAATCCACGCCGTCGGCACCCGCATGGCCTTCGACTTCTAACGGGGAGGCTGGGGGCGACGTAGCCCAGTTAGGCGCGGGCCAATTCGTGCCGCACCTGGTCGTGCTGCCCGATCAGCGTGCGGGCCGCGGCGAGGGCCTCGAGGTCTTCGAGGTCCCACACGCTCCCGGCGTCGAGACGACCCGCTGCGGTCGCCAGATTCGCTAATGTCTGGCCGAGTCGCCACTCGGGGCGGAGCCGGCCGAGGTGCGATAACGCCGCCAGCAACTGGTCTCGGGTCGATTCTTCAGGGGTCATAATCTCTCTCCTACTGTCGGAAGTCCGCCGACCGGTCCGCGGAGTTCGCCGGTCACCTCGACAACGATTGTCGTGCCCGGCAGGTACTTGGCCACCCGCGTCGCCCGAGTGACACCGTCGAAGAGAACCAGCCCGCCGTCGGTACCACGCTGAACTTCCGGGGGCGGCATGCTGTCAATTGACAGGCCGTAACGGGCGAGTTGGCTGTGCAACTTGAGACCGTCAGCACCGTCCCGGCGGGACCCGGGAAGGTGCAATGTCGCCGGATCGACTCGTACCGGTTCGCGGGGCTGCATCGCCTTAAAGTACCACGCCCGCGGCCCACGGGGAAGTCACGACCGGCCCGCGTCCGACGGACGCCGTCGCGCGTCACGGCCGCCGGTCGCCGACGCTTACGCCCGCTGCTTGCCGTCGCCCAGCCGGAGTGCGGCCCGGGCGATGACGACGGCTCCGACGGCGGTCGGGCCGAAGACGGTCAGCCACACCTGCCAGTCTTCGCCGACGCCGAACACCGGGTTCGTGGCGAAGAAGCCGCTCCACGCCCCGACGTACGACGCGCCCATCAGGATCAGGTGCCGGCGGAGCCGCCGCGCGGCCACGTCCGGGCGACCGGCCGCGAGTGCCGCCCGCGCGGCCCGGCCGGCCCACCACCCCGCGACGACCACGGCCAGCGTGACCGTGCCGAGGACCATCAGGTACGCGTTGCCCTGCCGGTAGGCGAGCGGCACGCCGAGCAGGCACGACCCCGCGATCAACGCCGCGTACACCCGGCCGAGTCGGCGGTGCCAGCCGGCCCGGCGGCCGAACTTCGGCAGCAGCATCACGGCCAGCCCCAGGCCGACCGCCGCGAAGCCGCTGCCGACGTGGACCCACCGGCCGAGTTGGTACAGGTCGGGCGTCATGCCGCGGGCGACCTCGCGGCGGTCGGGAACCGGGCCGGCCGCGATACCCAGGCGCGCAGCAGCCACTCCAGCGGGCCGGCCCGGAAGCGGAGGAGCCACCAGTCGGAGAACATCATCTGGAAGGCGAAGATCATCAGCACCAGGACGATGCCGTCGGCCGGACCGACGCGGCCGAACAACTGGAAGCCGTAGGAGTGGAACAGGAAGCAGCAGATGGCCGACTCGCCCAGGTAGTTCGTCAGGGACATGCGGCCGTCGGTGGCGAGCGGGGACATCCAGCGGCGGGGGCGCTCCCATTGCAACAGCCACGCGACGCCGGCGACGTAGGCCGCCGCGCCGACCGGCGCGAACGCGGCCCGGCCGGCCATGCCCAGGACCGGGGCCGCGTCGCCGGCCAGGAGGGTGACGTAAACCGCGTTGCCGACGAGCGCGACCGGCGCGCAGGTCACGAACACCGTCCGCCACAGGCGTCGCTCGGCGGCCACGTCGCGGAGGAGTCCGGACTTGGCCGCGGCCAGCCCGACCAGGAACGCGCCGAACACCTGCGGCGCGAACAAGAACGGCGTGACGGCGTACAGGCCGATCAGTTCCTCGACGCGCTGGGCGACGATCTCGGGCACCGTCCCGGTCCGGTAGATCGCCAGGACGCGCTCGGGGTCGGGCGTCGCCAGCGGCACGTTGGCGATCGCCCACCCCAGGCCGGCGTGACAGGCGATCGACGCCGCCCAGCACGCCGCCGCGCCGGCGAGGAGCCACTTCGGCCGGGCGTGCCGGAAGGGGATCAGGGCCAACCCCAGGACGGCGTAGGTGGTCAGGATGTCGCCGACGAACAGGAAGACGGCGTGGACCAGGCCGATGCCGAACAGGCCGGCCAGCCGCCGCCGGTAGCGCGGCAGGGGCGACACCCCGGCCGCCTCGGCCCGCGTCATCTGGACGTGCAGGCCGTACCCGAAGAGGAGCGAGAAAATCAGGATGAACTTGCCGTCGCAGGCGAAGTGCACGAGCCACGCCGCGGCCCGGTCCGCCGCCCCGGGGAAGGCGGTCCGGGCGAAGTCGGGGACCGCCGCCGTGGGGTACGCGAGGTACTCGAAGTTGACGAACAGGATGCCGACCAGGGCGAACCCGCGGAGCACGTCGAGCGGGAGTTGCCGGTCCGCGCCCGCGGCCCCCGGCGCTGCGTTCGGAGTCATGCATCGGCCCTCGGCAGGTTTGGTGTGACCGCGTCCCTGCCCCCACGGGACAACGTCCCCGGGCGAAATCGCCGGCCGGTCGAGGCCCGCGGGCGTCACGCCGCCTGCCAGACGACGCAGCGCTTCAGGCCGTTGGTGCTGTCGTCCGCGATTCGCCACCCGGCCGGGACGGGCAGCGCGGCCAGCGACGGCCACAGGTTGATGTCGTCCACGAGCAGGTAACCGCCGGGCGCGATCTTCGGCACGAGGTGCTCGACGCACGTCGTCCGGTAGTGGCCGTCCACGATGGCGAAGTCCAGGCCGGCGTCCGCGATGTGGTCGGCCACGGCGACGTAGTCGGGCGTCGGGTCGTAGTCGTCCCGCTCCGGCGCGGCCTCCGGGTGGTTCAGCGGGACGAGCCGGTACGTCACGTTGGTCACCCCGGCTTCGGCGAGTTGGCGGGCGACGTGGGCGTGCCAGTGGGCCTCGTGCTCGACGCTGGTGAGGTGCCCGACGCGGTCGGCGAACCAGCGGGTGCTCCGGCCGCTGCCGAACTCCAGGGCGCGCATGGCGGGGGTCAGGCGGGCCTGGCAGAAGGCGACCGTCCCCGGGCACAGCCACGGCGCGCCGGGGTTGCGCCGCTCCCACCGCCAGTAGCGGACGCGGGCGGCGAGTTGTCGCGGCCGCGTGAGCCAGTAACGCACCGCCATGCCCGCCCCTCCGCCGCCGCCGAACCCGCCACGCCGCTGGCATAGCCGCCGCGCCCGGCCGGTCAAGGGCCGCCGGCCGGGTTGACGATGGGCGGCCGCGTCAGCATCCCAAGGGTATGGGACTCGACTTCCTGAAACGACTCTGGCGGCCGGCCCCGCGCGTCGGGTACTTCGACATCTTCGACCGGGCGCAGTTGCGGCCGGTGACCGACCGCTTCGACGTGAAGCGGGACACACCCGCCGAGGACTTCCCGCGCGACCGGATTCGCCGCATCTACGAGGGCCGAGTCGATCTGCGCGACGCCTTCCCGCTCGCCCTCACGCCGCTGGGCCGCGGCGGCTTCCTGACGTGGCTGCTCGAACACGGGCGGCCGGAGTACGGGCTGACGTGGGTGGAAGTCATGGTGTCGATTTACGACCAGGCCGTGGAACGCAGCAACGGGTTCGCCGACGCCTACCGCTGGCAACCTGCGTGGCAGGCGGCGGTGCCGGACGCGCTGACGCCCGCCGGCTGGCCGGAGTTGCTCGCGTGGGTTCAGAACACGTGCGGGCCGTGCGGGCCGTGGGTTCACCGCGTCCCGCCCCCGGCGTTCCCGGTCGCCGCGGCGCGGGGGGTCAACGTCCTCGGCTACTTCCGCTACCCGTGCGGGCTGCAAGAGGTCGCCGTCCAGTACGGCCGTGCGGCGGAGGTCGCGGGGTACGCCGTGGCCCGGCGGGACATCCCGCGGAGTTACGACGCCCGCGCCCACACCGCGTCGCCCGCGGCCGAACGCTTCGATGATTTGGAAGTGTACCCGGTGTCGCTGGTCGTCGTCGGGGCCGCGGAGCCGTTCGCCGGCGTGTACCGGCAAGCCGGGGTGTCCCCGCGGCCGGGGGTGTACCGGGTCGCCTGCTGGGCGTGGGAGTTGGCGACGTTCCCCGCCGAACCGCTCGCGCACGCCGGGCTGGCCGACGAGGTCTGGACGCTCACGGAGTTCTCGGCGAACGCGGTCCGCGGGGCGCGGCCCGGCAAGCCGGTGACGGCGATGTTACCGGCCGTCGCGGTCCCGGCGGCGACGGCGTACTCACGCGCCCACTTCGGCCTCGACGCCGGCCGCTTCGTGGTGCTGTTCGCCTTCGACATGGGCAGTTGCGGGGAGCGCAAAAACCCGCTCGGCCTGGTCCGCGCGTTCCGGCGGGCGTTCCCCGGCGATGAGGCGGTGACGTTGGTCGTGAAGGTCTCGCGGGCCGAAGCGAACCCGACGCTGTGGGCCGCGCTGCAAGCCGCCGCCGCGGCCGACGCCCGGGTCGTGCTGGTCAACCGCGTGATGCCGCGCGCCGAGGCGATGGGCTTGCTCGCCTGTTGCGACTGCTACGCCTCGCTGCACCGCGCCGAGGGCCTGGGCTACTCGCTGGCCGAGGCGATGCTGTTGGGCAAGCCGACCGTCGCCACCGGGTACTCGGGCAACCTCGACTTCATGACCCCCGAGACGAGTCAGCTGGTCCGGTCCACGCTCGTCAAAGTCGGCCCGGGCTTGCCGCCCTACGCCGCCGACGCCGAGTGGGCGGAGCCGGACGAAGGGCACGCGGCGGAACTGCTGGCCGCCGTTTACGCCGACCCGGACGCGGCCCGCCGCCTGGGCGAACGGGCGGCCGAGCACGCGGCGGCGATCTTCTCGGTCGAGGCCGCCGCTTCACGAATGGCGGCACGCCTGCGGGCGATCGAACTCGATCCCTCCCGCGGCCGGTCGTGACGCGCCGGGACCGCGGTCACTTCACGTCCACGACGAGGGTCGCGTAGTGCTTCGCTTCGGCGTACTTCTTGCCCTCGTGCTCGCCCGGCTTGGCCTCGGTGTGGCGGAGGTACGCGGCGTACCGGCCGGTCGCCTCGAACGCGGCGGTGAACCCGTCCTTGTCGGTCTTGACCGCTTCCTTCTTGCCGTCCGGCCGGGTCAGTGACCCCTCGGCGTTCTCGACCGGCTTGCCGGCCGCGAGGAGTTGGAAGCGGGTCTTGCCGCCGACGGTGACGGGGACGATTTCGAGGGCGCACGCGTCGCCGACGGTCGCCTCCTTGCCGGTCACCCCGGCGGCGACGAACTTCGGGTGGTAGACGAGCAACGCCGGCACCTCGGCCTTCGACGCGAACCCGTACACGACGCTGCCGTAGACGAGCTTCGCGCCGTCGAACCCCTTGGCCGCGGTCAACTCGTGCTCGCCCTTCGTCAGCTCGACCGGCGACTCCTTGCCGGCTTCGGACCGGGCGGTCAACTTCAAGCCCTGGACCTTGGTCATGGCGACCCTGGGGTCGGCGACGAGGGTGTCACTGAACACGACGACGGCCCCCGGGCCGGCGGCGTTGGGCACGATGTAGACCATGTGCGCGAGGGCCACGAGCGGGGCCAGGGCGAGGAAGAACGGGGCAATCAGGTAGCGCATTTCGGGGACTCCCGGGAAGGTGGTCGAGCAGCGGAACTTGAACGAGACATCGTCTCAACAGGTGCTGTTGCGAACAGTTCTCAACAGCACACGGGCAGTTTATGGCGGCCCTTCGCGCCGTCAACGCGGATATCGTACAAAAATCGTCCCCATTCCGCCACGGCAACTCCCACTACAATTCTCGCATGCGGCAGAGCACCATCGTCGTCTTCTCCGGCGGCCTCGACTCGACCACCCTGCTCTACGACCGCCGCGCGGCCGGAGACGAGGTCCGCGCCCTGTCCGTCGATTACGGCCAGCGGCACCGCACGGCCGAACTCGCCGCGGCGCGGGGCATTGCCGAACGCCTGGGCGTCGAACACCGCGTCCTCGACCTGCGCGGCCTCGTCGGCTTTTTCGGGCCGAACAGCCTGACCGACGCGACCGTGGCCGTGCCGGACGGGGCCTACGCGCCGGACACGATGGCCCTGACCGTCGTGCCGAACCGCAACATGATCTTGCTGGCCGTCGGCCTGGCCTGGGCGGCGTCGAGTGGGGCGGACGCGGTGGCGTTCGGGGCGCACGGCGGGGCGTACACCCCGTACCCCGATTGCCAGCCGGCGTTCGCGGCGGCGATGCACGCGGCGGCCCGAGTGTGCGACGCCCGGCCGCTGGCGGTGCTGGCCCCGTTCGTGGCGTGGTCGAAGGCCGACATCGTCCGCCGGGCCGTCGCGTTGGGCGTGCCGCTGGCGGGGACGTGGAGTTGCTACGCCGGGGGGGCCGTCCACTGCGGCCGGTGCGGCACCTGCCGCGACCGCCGGGCCGCGTTCGCCGCCGCCGGCGTGCCCGACACGACCGCGTACGCGGCCGGCTTGCAAAACCCCGGGGCGGCGGTATAATCGGCGTGTCGAGGTGAACGTCTCCGTAGCTCAACTGGATAGAGTGTCGCCCTCCGAAGGCGAAGGTTAGAGGTTCAAATCCTCTCGGGGATACTACAGCGGGCGGCGGGACTTCACCGATGAAGTCCCGCCGCCCGCCGGTTTTTCCACTCGTGCCGCGGTTACTTTTTGTTGTACGCGGCGTAAAAATCGCGGGCGTGGGCCAGGATTTGCGCCTCGGTCGTGTGGTGCGGGTCGATGACGACCGTGCCGATCACCTTCGCGGCCACGTCCGCGTGGTGGGCCTTCAAGTCGGCGACGAGCTGGTCCATCGCGCTCGCCTTGCCCGTGCCGCTGCCGAACATCAGCACTTGCTCGGCCCCGCGCAGGGTCTTCGCCACCGCTTCGTAGTAGCTCTTCTTCTCGGGGACGGTCTTGCCGTCGGTCGCTTCGTGGGCCGAGTGCAGGTGCCGGCCGTAGCCGTGCGGGTCGTAAGGGGCGACCGTCTCGGGCACGCTGCCGTGCAGTTCCGCGCTGTAGACCTTCGCCTCGTGGTGGTCGATGACGACCAGCAGGTGCTTGCCGGTGGCCGTGGACTTGTTCGTCGCCATGATGTCGTTCTCCAGCGGGGTTCGGTGCGACAAAACCTTAAGCAAACCCCGCGCCCATCGACCGGTAAGCCTACTTCACCGACTCGGCGATGAGCGTATTCACGCGCTTGGCGAAGGCGGCGGGGTCGGCGATGCGGGAGCCTTCGGCGATCACCGCTTGCTCGTACATCAGGCGGGCGTAGACCGGCAGGCGGGCGTCGTCCGGGGCTTTGGCGTGCAGTTCCTTGAGGGCGACGACGGCCGGGTTGTCCGGGTTCAGTTCGAGGACGCGGTGGCCGCCCTCGGCCTCGCCGCCCTGCCCCGCCCGCTTCAGGATGCGCTCCATGTGCGCGGACATGCCGCCGTCGACGACCAGGCAGGCGGCGCTCTCGGTCAGCCGGCGGGTCAGCCGCACGTCGGTCACTTCGGGGAGTTGGCCCTTGATGGCCGTCAGCAGGCCGGCGTACCCGACTTGCACTTCAGGGGCGATGTCGCCGTCGGTCGATTTCACCTCGCCGCGGTCGGCCGCTTGCAGCTTCTTGCCCTTGTAGTCGGTCAGGTGCGGCAGCGTGAACTCGTCGATCGAGTCGGTCAGGAGCAGCACGTCGAACCCCTTCGCGCGGAAGGCTTCGAGGTACGGCGAGTGCCGGAGTTGGTCGGCGTTCTCGCCGGCGAGGTAGTAAATCTGGTCCTGCCCGGCCGGCATCTTCTCGGCGTAGTCGGCCAGCGTCGTGAACTCGCCCGACTCGCCGGCGGCGTGCTCGAACAGCAGCAAGTCGGCGATCTTTTCCTTGTTCTCCCAGTCCCGGGCGAGGCCCTCCTTGAGGACCGGGCCGAGGCCGCGGTAGAAGGCGACGTACTTCTCGAACTCCGTGTTCTTGAGGCCGTCGAGGCCGGAGAGAATGTTGCGGACGACGTTCTTGCGGATCGTGTCGAGGTGCGGGTTCTGCTGCAGCAACTCGCGCGACACGTTCAGCGGCAGGTCGGCCGAGTCGATCACGCCCTTCACGAACCGCAGGTACGGCGGCAGCACCTCCTCGCAGTTCTCCATGATGAGAACGCGCTGGACGTACAGCTTCAGCCCGGCCTTTTGCTCCTCGTAGTCGAAGTTCATCGGCTTCTTGGCGGGGAGGAACAGCAGCGCGCGGAACTCGGACTTGCCCTCGATGCTGAAGTGCAGGGTCTTCGCCGGGGCCGTGTAGTCGTGGGCGATCGACTTGTAGAACTCGGCGTACTCCTCGGGCGTGACCTCGTTCTTCGCCCGTAGCCAGATCGCCTTGCGGCTGTTGATCGTCTCCTGCTTGGTCGTCGCCGGCGTCGCCGGTTCATCCCCTTCGGCTTCCTCGGCGGGGGTCACGGTCACGAGTTCGACGGGGTGCTCGATGAAGTCCGAGAACTTCTTCACCACGCCGCGGAGCTTCCACTCGTTGAGGAAGTCGAGGGCGTCGTCCTTGAGGTGCAGGGTCACGTCGGTGCCGCGGTCGGCCTTCTCCGCGGCTTCGAGCGTGTACGCCCCCTGGCCGTCGGAGGCCCACTTCACGCCGACCCTGGGGCCGCCCTTGGTGCGGGTGTGGACGGTCACCTTGTCGGCGACCATGAAGGCCGAGTAGAAGCCGACGCCGAACTGGCCGATCAGCCCCGGCACGTCGTTCGACTGCTTCGCCTTGACCGCGTCCAGGAACGCCTTGGTGCCCGACTTGGCGATGGTGCCGAGGTTGTCGATGACCTCCTCGCGGGACATGCCGACGCCGTTGTCGCGCAGCGTCAGCGTCTTCGCCTCCGCGTCCGGTGCGAGGACGATTTTCCAGTCCTTGTTGTCCTCCAGGCCCGCCTCGTCGGCGAGCGAGTTGAACTTGACCTTGTTGATCGCGTCGGAGGCGTTGCTGATCAACTCGCGGAGGAAGATCTCGCGGTCCGAGTACAGCGAGTGCGTGATGAGGTGCAGGAGTTGCTTGAGTTCGGCTTTGAATTCGAGCGTTTCGGGGGGCGGCGTCATGGGGCTTCGTCACTGAGTGGTCGAGTCGCGCCGGCACCGTGCCGGCGGACCCGGTTAGTGTATGGCCGGCGGTTACGCCCGGCGTCGGCGACCGGCCCGCCAGAGGGGAAGTAGCCCGACCAGCGCCAGAGCCGCCGTCGGCGGGACCGGCACCGCGGCCACGCTGGTGGGGCTGAGGCTGGCGAAGAAGGTGCGGTCGCCGCCGACGGCGAAGTTCGCCGCCGTACCGTTGAAGTCGCGGACCCCGGTCGTGTTGAACGCGGCACCGCCGGCGTACACGTCGCCGACCCGGGACAGCCCGAAGTAACCGCTCTCCGAGAACAGGTCGAAGGCGTAGGTCGAACCCGGGGCGAGCAAAACCGGCGTCGTGAACGTGAAGGTCACGTAGTACCGGAAGTCGTCGTCGGCGGGCAGGCCCGTCGCCGACGCCGACTCCGCCGCGAGCGTGGTCAGGAGCGTGCCGGTGATCGCACTGATGCGGAGGTGCCAACTGTCGGTGTTGAAGCCGGCTCCGGCCGCGACGACGGGGGGGAGTTCACCCGCGCCCACGCCTTTCACGGTGATCGAGTTGAGTCGGTAGGCGGGGGCGGCGTTCGGCGTGGTGAACGACTGCCCCGGGGTCGGCCGGTCGGTAAAATCGCGGGCCGCGTCGAACGCGCCCGGGGCTGCGAACGACGCCTGAACCACGTCGGACGGCCCGATCACCGGGGCATTCGGGCTGGTCGTCAAGAAGCCGGCCTGGGCGGCGTTCGCGGCGGTCAGCAGGGCGATCACCAGAAAAAATCGAGTCACGGTTTGCTCCTATTTACCGGGCGACAGGTGCAAAGTTATGAACGTTCGGGAAGTTCGTCAATGCGTCGGCCGGGCGACTCATTCCATTCGAACTGCGAAGGGTTCGAGTGGTCCGTCGGGGAGTCACCGACGC
>JANYHV010000254.1 GCA_025362195.1 Fimbriiglobus sp.
AAGAACTCCGGGCGCTCACGCTTCCGGCTCGCCATCGGTTACTTCCGCGCCGCCTCGTACGCCATCAGGTGCGCGACCAACTCGACGTGGTGCTGAGCGTACATCTGCTCCGCCGACGGCTCACCGCCGAGGTCGCGGGCCTGAACGGCGTCGGCCGGCGGCTACGACCCCGTCGCGGCCTGGGCGAGCCGGGCGAAGAGTTCCGGCAGCGTAAAGTTCAGCGCCGTGGCGTGGTGGTCCATCACGAACAGTTGCCCGCGCTGCGTACCCTTGCAGCCCAGCAGCAGTAGGCCGGCCCCGTCGTTGTGGTTCTGAAGCGCGCCGATCGGCACCATGCCGCGCGGCATCTCGCTGCCGTCGTGGTACCACTGAATCGCCTCCTCGACGGGGTAGCACAAGTTCGGACCGTCCTCATCTTGGTCGCGGTCGTCCGGGGTCATCGTGCAGTCCTGCTGCCGCAGCGGCAAGAGCGTCAACTTCACCTGGTAGCCGTCGTTGGCCTCCTCGTCCGGCTCGTCATCGCCCTCCTCGTCTTCGTCGGAATCGTAGCGGAGTTCCGGGAACATGTCGAGCGGCATCAGGGCCGCGCTCGGGACGCCGCCGTTGGCCTGCGTGAGCAGCCAGCGGTACTCCGGCGGGAAGCTCAACTTCAACTTGGCTTCGGTCCCGGCAATCTCGGTGGTGCCGATCGGCTTGCCGCCGTCGGTGAAGGTGACGCCGCACAGGTCGAACGGCTTGACGGCGTCCGGGTCGGGGGCCGGGTGCGCCTCGTGCCAGCGGGCGATGCCGGCCCGCAGGGTTGCGGCGATGTCGGGCGACTCGGCCTTCTCGGCGAGGGCGAGCGGGGTTTCCTCGGCGTCGTTGGCGTGCGTCGGGTCGGCCCCGCGCGCCAGCAGCAGCGCGACCGATTCCGCCGCCCCGGCCCGCACGGCGTGGTGCAGTGGCGTGTCGCCGTCCTCGGCTTCGTGGGTGGGGTTGGCCCCCGCGTCCAGCAGCGCCGCGACGAGAATCGGGGCGTGCCAGAAGTACGGGCCGGCGCGGTCCAACAGGTCGCCCGGCAAGCCGCCCTTCGCCGCCGCCGGCAGGAAGCGCAACGCCAGGTCGAGGCGGTGCCGGTTCAAGGACTCCTCGACGAAACTCGTCGGCTCGAAGTCCTTCGGGAATTCGGCGAGCAGCACGTCGAGCATCGCCGCCTGGTTCTCCTCGACGCACTTCCGCTCCACGTCCATCCGGTCGCTGACATCGTCGAGGAGGCGCTTACGCTTCTCGCGGCACCACGCGCGGAACGCCTCGGGGTCGCCGGCCTCGATGACCGCGTCCCACTTCTCCGGCTTGTACCGCGGCTTCATCGCTTCGAGCATGGCCGGCAGCGACTTTGCCACGTCGAAGAACGGCGGCTTCTTCTTGCTGTCGGGCCGGTAGAACACGCGGCCCGCGTTCGCCGCGCCGACGCCCAGGGCGAGGAGGCCGGCGTTCACGTCGGTCTCGACACTGCCAATCGCCAGGTACTCCGGCGGCCAGCCAGCGCACAGGTGGTCGCGGGCGGCCGGCAGCGTCGGGTACTCCGGCTCGACCCAGCCGAACGGCGTGATCGGGAAGAACGCCTTGAGGTAGACCGCGCACGACTCGCCGGTCGTCAACCGGTAGGTGCCGCTGCTCGCCCTCGGCACGCCACCGTTGTGGGCGAGCAGGAACGCCCGGTAGTCGGCTGGGAGCTTGAGGGCGTACCGAGTCTCGAACTCGTTGAGGTCGGCGTCGATGATCGGCAGGGCGCTGCGTCGGATCGGGTTGGCCACGGTCGCCCCGGGGGGTTGGAGAGGATCGACGTTCGGACGTTGTGCCGCAAATGTACCGACTCACCCCCGCCCGTCATCGTCCGTGGCAGGCCGTTACTTCAGCCGCATCAGCGCATCGACTTGGCCGTTGATGCTGGGGTCCAGCCAGACGAACACCAGCATCGGGGCGACGCCCAGGAAGACCGCGAGCGTGGCGAACAGGGCCAGCACGGTGAACTCGCGGGCGGTCGCCTCGGGGTACGCGGCCGTCGCCGGGTTCACGCCCAGGAAGACCCGCTGCCAGGCGCGGAGCAGGTACATCGCCGTCACGATGGTTGTCAGCATGGCGGGGACGGTGAGCGCGATCGAGTACTGCCACGCGCCGAGCATGACGCAGAACTCGCCGACGAAGCCGCACAGCCCCGGCAGGGCCATCGACGCGAAGAACAGGACCACGCTGACGCCGGCGAACAGCGGCATCGGCTCCTTGAGGCCGCCGAGGCGGTCGAGGTCGCGGTGGTGGGCGCGGTCGTACACCACGCCGACGACGAAGAACATCCCGGCCGCACTGACCCCGTGCGCGACCATCTGGTAGACCGCCCCCGACAGCGCGAGTTCGTACGCCTCGCCGGCGGTGCCCCACGCCGCCAGGCCGAGGACGACGTAGCCCATGTGGCTGACCGAGCTGTACGCCAGCATCTTCTTGAAGTCGGTCTGGCCGAGTGCCGCGAGTGCCCCGTAGACGATGCTGACCACCCCGGCGAGGCCGAGGTACCACGCGAGTTCGTTGGCGGCCCACGGGCAGATCGGCAGGGCGAAGCGGATCAGCCCGTAGCCGCCGAGTTTGAGCAGCACCCCGGCCAGCACCATCGACACCGGCGTTGACGCCTCGACGTGGGCGTCCGGCAGCCAGCCGTGCAGCGGGACGAGCGGCAACTTGACCGCGAAGCCGAAGGCCAGCAGCGCGAACACGGCGTACTGGAACGTCGGCGTACACACCGGCTGGGCCTTGAAGCGGGCGAGCGCGGCGACCCGGTCGGTGCCCGGCGCGAACAGCCCGACTTGCCCCTCGGCGAGCGCTTGCCCGGTCGCGGGGCGGGCGTGCAGGCGGTCTTCCTTGCCGCCCAGCACGAGCATGGCGGCGCGGCCGGCCTTGGCGAGGGTCGTGAAGTCGAAGGTGTGGACCTCGACCCGCTCGGTCGCCTGCGCGGCCGTCAGCGCCGGGTCGAGTTTGCGCACGTCCGCGACCTTGGCGGCGACGATCCCGGGGTCGGCGAAGTCGCGCACGTTGACCGAGTAGAGCGCCAGGATCGCCCCGAGCAAGCAGACGCTGCCGAGGAGGGTGTAGACGACGAACTTGGTCGCCGCGGCCTTGCGGTTCGGCCCGCCCCACAGGCCGACGAGGAAGAACATCGGCAGCAGGATCATCTCGTAGAAGACGAAGAACAGGAACAGGTCGAGCGCCAAGAACGCCCCCAGCACCCCCGTTTCGAGCGTCAACAGCAGGATCAGGTAGCCACGCAGGTTCTCCGTCACGGTCCAACTGGCGACCACCGCCAGCGTAATCACGAAGCAGGTCAGCAGCACCATTGCCAGGCTGATGCCGTCGATGCCCAGGGCGTAGTCGATGTTCATGCCGCTGACCCACGGCCGGCGGGTGAGCAGGTCGTCGGACCGGTACGGCTTCGGCAGCGGCAGGGCGTTGGCGTCGGCGAAGGCGTGGTCGGACCGGGCTTCGAGCCGCGTCTCGGGGTGGTAAAGGTTCGCCAGGCTGCGGTCGGAGTACGACTCCAACAGCGAGTAGTAATCGACGAACCGGCACGCCCCCAGCGTGAGCGTCGCGGCGACGGCGACGAGCGCCCACCAGCGCATGAACTCCTTGAACCGCGACGGCACCCCGAGGAGAACCAGCGCGAACGCCAGCGGGAGAAACACCTGCGCCGTCAGCGCGATCATGTCGACTTCACGGGCGGCAGGGTTCATGCAAACTCGGGTGTGGGGTATCGGGTGTGGGGTATGGCCGAGCCTCATCGCGGGGCCGATGCCCGAAGTGGGGGGTATAGGGCATGTCGCCCGGAGTACCAAGGCGAACTTCGGCGCAGTCGTCGTCGGCCAGCGAACCGCTCAAGAACCGTCACGCCGTGCCGACCTGTGTCAGGGGCTGGTCAGGCCGTCTTGCGCCGCCGCAGCCACCGAAAGTCGATGACATCGATCTTGCGCTCGCTGGAGCCAGTCCACGCGACACGAAGTCCGTCCGCTTCCAGTGCGGAACGCACGCGGTTGCCGATCTTGACTGCCGGTCCGTCGCCCCCGTTGATGTCGCCGAACGCTAAACCCAATTTGTGATACTCGAGCGCATGATCCATGTCCTGTCGGTGATAGAAGCAATACCCCACGATTGCTGATTGCGCGCCACCGGCTGCGTAGTACTGCTCGCTCATCTCGGCGATGCACTCGGACGGCGTATACCCGGCATTATGGAGTGCCAGGATACCGCTGGCTTCGAGGGTGGCGAACGCTCGGTCGAGCCGGTCGCAGTCCGTGACGGCTGGCCAAGACTTTTGTTCTTCCCGTTGCCTTGCTCCCTCAGCCTTGACTAACTCGCGGAACCGCTTGCGAGGAATTTTGTTGGAGAACAGATCCTCGCCAACGATTTGCTCGATCTCATCCGGTCGGTAGAACCCGTACCGGACGTACCGCGCGATGTATTCGAGTGCCATTGGCTCGACTTCCACCTTCTCGACCTCTGACGCTTTGCAGACAGACACCCGCCCCCGTTGGCCGGGTCACTCCCCGACATCGTTGCCGGGGAGTAGCCGCGACGCAAGCGGCAAGTGCCGGCGCTTGCGGACCTACGAGACCGTGAATTGGCCGTGTGCGAAACCGAGCCGCAGGGGTTGGCCTCCCGGCGTCCGTCTCCAGCCGAGGGCCACGGCACAGCGGACGGCGGCGGCCACGAAGTTCGGCGTCACGAATTGCGGTTCCGGCCCCAGTCCGTCCGGCCCATACCCGTCGGTCCAACCCCAAGCGACGGAGAGTTGAGGGCCGCTCGACTCTGCCGGGATCACGACGAGCGTCCCGTCGAACCGCCAGCGGAACGACTCTCCGTCCACGACGATTCGCCGCATCCCCGCCCCCCGACCTGCTGCGATACCCCATACCCCACACCCCGCACCCGAGCAATCACTGAATCTCCAACCCGGCCACGAACGCGGCTTCGGCGGCGATGTCGGCGTCGGTCAGGCCGCCTTGCCGGCGGATCTCGGCGCGGGCCGTGCGGCCGCTCGTCATGTCCAGCGCCATTACTTCGATCAGGCTGTTCGCGCCGACCCCGCAGCGGACTTGCACCGGGGCACCGCGGGGCAGGCCGGGGGGCAGGTCGGTGATCCAGCACTCGCCGACCGGGATGCACGCGGCCGCCTGCGTCCCCTCGCCTTGCAACACCCGGACGCGGACCTTCGTCTGGTTCGCCTTGGCCGTGTGGTAGACCCGGCTGGCGGCGGCGGGCAATTGCGTGTTCTTGACGATCAGCTTGTTGTTCAGCCGGTCGTCCGCGGCGCGGATTTCGACGCCCAAGCTGTGGGCGTTGACGCTGATCTCGACCACGTCGGCCAGGGCGTCGTCCGCGGGCCGGCCGGCGGCCCGGGCCGCGCGGGCGGCGTGAATCCCGGCGTGGATCGCGGCCCCCCGGGCGACGACTTCGCTCACCGCCAGCGACCGGTCCGGCTCCTTGCCCGACAGGTCGCGGAGCATCAGTCGGCAGGCCGGCATGTGCGTCGAGCCGCCGACCATGAGGACCTTCGTCACCTGGTCCCAGGTCGTCCTCGCCGTCTCCAGCACCTCCAGGGTCGTGAGCCGGGTGCGGGCCAGCAGGTCGCCGGTCAGCGCCTCGAAGTCGGTGCGGGTCAACGGCACCTGCATCTTCAACCCGGCGTGGGCGACGGTCACGCTCGCCTGGTCGATCTTCGACAGCGTCCGCTTGGCCCGCTCGGCACTCGCCTGGAGCATCGCCAGCGACTGCGGGTCGGTCGTCGGGTCGATGCCGTGGGCCTGGCGGAAGACTTCGGCGGCGTGCTTGACGACGCGGTCGTCCCAGTCCTTGCCGCCGAGTTGCACGTCGCCCTCGATGCCCAACACCTGGAACCGCTTCTTGCCGAGCTTGACCAGGGTCACGTCAAAAGTACCGCCGCCGAGGTCGTAGACCAGCACGGTCCGCGGCTCGTCGGACAAGTTCTCGCCGGCGGGCACGGCCTGGAACGAGTACGCCAGGGCCGCGGCCGACGGCTCGTCGATGATGTCGAGGACGTGCAGGCCGGCGATTTTCCCGGCGTCCTGGGTCGCCTTGCGGCGCGAGTCGTCGAAGTACGCCGGCACCGTGATGACGGCTTCGTTGACCGGCCCCAGCGCCCGCTCGGCGTCCTGCACCAGCTTGCGGAGGATGATCGCGGACAGGGTTTCGGGCCGGAAGTCGCGGCCGCCGACCGGCCGGCCGAAGTCCGGGAAGCCGATCCGCCGCTTGATCATCGTGGCGACCTTGTCCGGCTCCTCCATCGCCAAGTCGAGCGCCGGCTGGCCGACGACGGCTTGCCCGCGGCCGGTGAGGTAGACCGCGCTCGGCGTGAGGATGTCGCCGTCGCGGTTGGGCACGGTGACCGGCCGGCCGCGGTCGTCGAGGTGGGCGACGACGCAGTACGTCGTCCCGAGGTCAATCCCGACGATGGCCATGCGAATCCCCTGAGGTGAGGTATTAAAGCATATTCACCACAGAGTTCCCAGAGACCACAGAGCAAACCGAGAGAGAAAGCAGACAGGAGTCGAGCATCCTCACCACAGAGAGCACAGAGGCCACAGAGCAAACCAAGAAAGAAAGCAGTGAGGTAGCTCCGCCGGTCGAGAATCGACGCCGTCCGGGCCGTTCTCTCTGAAACATTTTCTCGGATTTCTCTGCTCTGTCCCCTCTGTTTTCTCTGTGGTGAAACTCTTGGTTCGAAATCACGGCAAGTACCGGGTGATCGCCGCCGGGAGGAACGGGCCTTCGTACACGAGGGCGGTGTAAATCTGCACGAGGGTCGCGCCCACGTCGAGCAGCGCCTGGGCGTCCGCGCCGGTCGCCACGCCGCCGCAGCCGACGATCGTCGGGCCGTCGCCGACGTGGTCGCGCACCTGGGCGACTTTGACCGCCGCGAGCGCCCGCAACGGCCCGCCACTCAGGCCGCCCGTCTCGTAGCCGGGGCGGGTCGCCGTCGAGAGGGTGTTGGTGGCGATCACGCCGGCCACGCCCTCGGTCAGGGCCGCGTCGAGGACGGCCCGGAGGTCGTCGCCGTCGAGTTCCGGGGCGATCTTGACCAGCACCGGCTTGCCCCCGGCGACGGCCCGCACGGCGCGGACGATCTTGCCCACGTCGGCCGCGTTCTGCAGGGCGCGCAAGCCCGGCGTGTTCGGCGAACTCACGTTCACGGTGAGGAAGTCGGCGTGCGGCTGAACGACGCTCGCGGCCGTGGCGAAGTCGTCGGCCGACCGGTCGGCGGGAGTGGCCTTGTTCTTGCCGACGCTGACGCCGACGGGGAAGGGCGGCCGCAAGTGGCGGGACGTTTGTGCGGCCAGGCGCGCGGCCAGGGCGTCGGCCCCGGCGTTGTTGAAGCCCATGCGGTTGACGACCGCGGCCTCGGCGGGGTAGCGGAACATGCGCGGCTTGTCGTTGCCCGGCTGGCCGACGGGCGTGACCGTGCCGAGTTCGACGAAGCCGAAGCCGAACGCCCACCAGGCCAGCGGGGCGACGCCGTTCTTGTCCATGCCGGCGGCCAGGCCGACGGGGTTCGGGAAGGTCAGGCCCATCGCCGTCACCGGCCGCGGCGCGGGCCGGGCCAGGACGCGCTCGACGGCCCGGCAGGCGAGCCGCGACTGCGCCAACAGGCTCGCGCCGCGGAGCGCGAAGTTGTGCGCCGCCTCGGCGTCGAGGCGGAAGAACAGCGGCCGCAGCACGGACGTGTAGAGCATCGGCGGCGGTCTCGGCGGGTCCGGCTGGTCCGGCTGGGAGCGGGGCGGCGTCCCATCAATAGATTGACCCCGCCGCGGTGTGGCCAGCGGCGGGCGGTTTGGTGCGGGGCGAAGGAGTCGCGGCGCGATGGAATCCGAGGCGTTCACCCCGTCGCTGACCCCGGCCCACGCCCCCGGTCCGCGGCCCGGCCGGTCGGTCCTGGGCGTGCTGCGGGACCGCACCTTCCGGTCCCTGCGGCACCCCGACTACCGCCGGTACTTCTTCGGCCAAATCGTCTCGTTCACCGGCAGTTGGATGCAGTCGGCCGCGCTCATGTGGCTCATCTACGACCTCACCGCCGACCCCCTTTGGCCGCCGTTGATGCTCGTCGCCCAGGTCGGCCCGACGCTGCTGCTCGGCACCTGGGGCGGCACCCTGGCCGACCGCCTGCCGAAGCGCCGGCTCATCATGGCGACGCAGTTCGGCTTCCTGATTACCGCCCTGATGCTCGCCGGCGTGACCGTCGCGGGGCTGGCGTCGCCGTGGGTGCTACTGGCGATTCAACTGCTCAACGGCGTGCTGCAATCGGCCGACCTGCCGGCCCGGCTGTCGTTCGCCCCGGACCTGGTGCCGCGCGACGACCTCATCAACGCCGTGTCCCTGAACTCGATGCTGTTCAACTCGGCCCGCGCCGTCGGCCCGGCGCTGGCCGGCGGGGCGTTCCTGTTGGCGGACGCGGCGGCCACGGCCGGGCTGGCCGGGGGCTTGCGGCCGACGTTCCTGGGCGCGGTCGGCTGCTTCGCCCTCAACGCGGTCAGTTACGTCGCCGTGCTGGTCGCGCTGAACCGCATCACGGCCGACGGCCGGGGCCACCCGCACGCCGGGGACCAGTCGATCTGGGAAGGCTTCCGGCTGGCCTGGGCGTCGCCGCAAGTCCGCGGCCTGCTGCTGCTCTCCGGGCTGTTGTGCGTCTTCGCCTGGCCGGCGCTGACCCTCTTCCCCGCCTTCACGAAGACGGTCCTCGGCCACTCCGAAAAGGAGTACAGCGTCCTGGTCAGTGCCCTCGGCCTGGGGGCGCTGCTGTCGGCGCTGACCACGGCCACCTTCGGCAACTCGGCCCGCCGCGGCGCGTTCCTTTTGGGCGGCGCAATTCTCGCCACCGCCGGCCTGACCGGGCTGGCCGCTTCGGCGACCCTGCCGGTCGCGCTGGTCTCCACGGCGGCCCTCGGGTACGGGCTGATCTTGTACCTCTCGACCGGCCAGTCGGCGCTGCAACTCGACTCGACCGCCGAGACCCGCGGCCGCATGATGGCGCTGTGGGCGATGATGCTCAGTGCCAGCGCGCCGGTCGGGCACCTGGCCGCCGGGGTGGCGGCGCAACGCGTTCCCGTGCCGCACGTCTTCGCCGTCCTCGCCGCCGGGTCGGCCGTCGTCACAATCGCCCTGTTCGTCTTCTTGCGCGGCACACTCTTCGGCCCGAAGGCTACCGCAGTCGGCGGGACCGCTACATCTTCCCAGGCCGGCTGAACCGGTCGGGAGATTGCCTCCGCTTTGCGCGCCGGTGGTCCAAAGCGTGCTTTAGAATCTCGAGGGTGTTATTGCCGAGGGGTGCGGTCATGCGACGCTGGTTTCTGGTCACGGTCGCGGCGTTCTCGCTCCTGAGCGGGCCGGGCTGCCACGGCCGCCTGTTCCGCAAGCCGTGCGACACGTGCGCCCCCGGGTCGCCCGGCGGGAGTGGCAGCGGCGGTCGCCTGGGCCTCGGCGAGCCGGTGCCCGGGTCGAGCGGTCGCCTGCCGCCGACGGCCCTGCCGACCGACGACTTCCCGCCGCCGCGCATCCCCGCCGAGAGCCGCAACTACCTCGACCCGTTCGGCCCCGACGGCCGCCGCTACCAGCCCTCGACGCCACGCCGCTCGCCGCCCACGGATGTCCCGCTGACCGTGAACGACTCGGCCCCGCCCCGGCGTGACACCGGCCGCGCGGCCAACTGGCTCGACGAACCGGTCGCCCCGGCCGGCCCGACCGTGCCGCCGCGCGAAACAAGCCCCCGGGCCGACGGCGACTTACCGCCCCGGGACGCCCGGTCGTCGCTCAAGCCGGCCGGCCCGGCGGCGGTCCGCGAGGCCGTCCCCGGCCGCGACGGCGTCACCTCCGGCGGCGCGGTCCCGCCCGGCGGTCACGCCAAGTTGCGCGAGGCCGGCGTCCGCACTGTCGTTTACCTCCACGACCCCGCCACGACCCCCGACGACCTGGCCGCCGCCCGCGCTCAGGCCGAAGCGGCGGGCCTGCGGTTCGTCCCCGTCGCCGTCGGCCCCGACAATTTACGCGACGCGCTGACGCCGTTCACCCGGGCCATCACCGACCCCGCCGCGAAGCCGGTTCACGTCGCGGACGAGTCCGGGGTGCGGGCCGGCTGCCTGTGGTACCTGGTCTTCCGCACGGCCGAGCAGCGGTCGGACGAGGTCGCCCGCCTCCGCGCCACCCCGCTGGGCCTGCCCGACCCGGCGAGCGACGCCGGCCGCCGGTACGGGCCGGCCCTCCGCGACGCCGTGCGGTAACCCCCCCGTTTTCGGTTGCCGCCCCCGGCCCGCGGGGCGTATGATTAAAGCGTCCACCTGTCGGCCGGGGTTACCTTCGACCTCCTCATGCCCGACGATTCTGCCCGCCCGACGGCGTTCCGCCGTCCCGTTCCCCCATGAGGAGAAGTGATTATGTTCGGCCTCGGCATGCAAGAAATGTTGGTGTTGCTGTTGATCGGCGTGCTCCTGTTCGGCCGCAAGCTGCCGGACATCGGCCGCAGCCTGGGCAAGACGATCGTCGAGTTCAAAAAGGGCTTCAACGGCATGGAAGAGGCGATCAACGACCCCGGCGCGAGCCGCAGCGCGATCGAGCCGGAAGCGGTCAAGGCCCCGCAGCGGGTGACCCCGTCGGCCCCCGTGTTCTCGGACGCGCCGGCGAGTAACCTGCCGCCGAAGCTGTGAGTCGCCTTGACGGGCCGGGGAAGTCTGCTAATTGTGGTGCTGTCGGCCCGGCGATTAACTCAGCGGTAGAGTGCGTTCTTCACACGGACGAAGTCACAGGTTCGATCCCTGTATCGCCGACTTCCCCCAGCAACCCCCGCCCCGCGGGGGTTGCGTCGTTTGGTGGGGTTCATCACCGACGAATGATCGCCGAGTCTTCGAGCCGATTCGATGGTGGCGGACAGCGCCGTGCCTCGTAAATCGCACTGATCTCTCCTGGACAATCGTCTCCCGGGGGGTAGACTTCGTTAACACACTCGCCGCACCGCTCCCTTGGTTCGACCCAGGGTGACGTGCATCAAAGGCGAGTCTTTTTACACACTTTCCCGGCACCAAGGGTTCGGAAGTAGGCTTGATTTTGAGCCTCTCACCCCCGCTTCCGCCCACCCAAAGCTATCGAAAAACTTGGCTCGACTACCCCGATCAAGTCGAGCTGTTGATTCGTCGCGGACTGATTGTCGGCGACGTTCGTGCCGCCGAACGGTTCCTCTCGCACGTGAACTACTACCGGTACAGCGGCTACGGTTTGGCGTTCCAAACCGGCCCCGACCAGTTCAAGCCGGGCGTGACCTTCGAGGACGTGCGGGCCGCCTACGACTTCGACTCGGCACTCCGCGACCTCGTGACCGAGGCGTTGGAGGGCGTTGAAATTGACTTCCGGGCGGCCGTCGCGCACCACTTCGGCAAGTGCCACGGGGCCTTCGGCCACGCGGACGCTGCCAACTTCTTCGGCAACTTTGCGCACGCGAAATGGCTCGAACGCCTCCGCGAGGAAACCGAGCGGTCGGAGGAATTGTTCGTCAAGCACTTCCGCCAAGCCTACGCCGAGTACCCGGACTTGCCGGTCTGGGTCCTGACCGAAGTCATGTCGTTCGGTAGCCTGTCGAAAATGGTCGCGGGGCTCGTCAAACCGGACAAGAAACTCGTCGCTTCCCGGTACGGCCTGCAGCCCTTCGACTTCCAGGCGGTCTGCCACCACCTCACCTACGTCCGCAACCTGTGCGCCCACCACGCGCGCCTTTGGGACCGCGTGTGGGCCGTCAAGCCGACACTCCCCGCCGGGAAATTTTGGCAGCCGCCTTACGTCCCGGGCAACGACCGGCTGTACTCGACCCTGCTCCTACTGTACCGGTTGCTCAAGTGGTGCCCGGCCGGCGGCCCCGGCGCGGCGGACTGGCGGGCGCGACTGCACGCACTGCTGGACTCGCCGCCTCCCCTCGCGGTCGCGCTCGCCAGGATGGGCATGCCCCAGGACTGGAAAGCGAATCTGGAGTGGCGTTGACCCCCCCGGGGAATTTTCTCGCCGGCCGGGCGGGGATCGGTTCGACGGGCACCGGCGTCCCGCGTACAATGAGTGTCATCCCGTTCACTCGCCCCCAGGCAGACTCCCCGTTAGCACCACTCCGGCGACTGCCGCCGACCTCCGCGCCACGCTCCTGGACGGCGGCGTGCGGGCCGCGCTCATCGAGCTGAACCGGGCCGCGCCGTACCGGTTCACGGCCCTGTACCGGTTCGACGACCCGCTGGCCCGCAACCTGTACTTCTACGACCGCGAGAACCCGGACGTGGTCGCCGGGGACGATTACCCCGTCGAGGCGAGCTACTGCGTGTACGTCCGGGACGGCGGCACCCCGTTCGTCGTCGAGGACGGGCCGGACGGGCCGGTTCTGGACGGGCCGGCGGTCCACGGCCAGGTCAAAGCGTACTGCGGGGTGCCGGTGTTCGACCGGGACGGCCGCACGTTCGGCTCGCTCTGCCACTTCGACGTGACGTCAGTCCCGGCCGACGCCGAGTGCGTCGCGCTCATGGAAACCCTCGCCCGCCTCCTCGCCCGCGCGTGATCCTCGCCGCCGGTCGCTCCCTGCCCGGGGCCGCGGTACTTTTGCCCCTCCGCGCCGTTGACGGCTACCGTAGAGTATTGGCAACGACTACTCGCACAGGAGCCACCGATGATTCCCCCCATGTTCCCGACGCCCGAGGGCGACGGGGCCGAATTCCCGGCCGGCTTCCACCCGACGGCGATGGCCGGGTTCGGCCCCCTCGCCCCGGTCATGCAGCGCGGCGGCAACTACGCCCGCCAGCGGACGATGACGCTGTCCGACCTGCTCATGGAGAACCGCATCATCTTCCTGGGCAGTTCCCCGGACAACGGCACCAACGGCGTCATCACCGACTTCCTCGTCAACTACACCATCCAGCGGATGCTGTACCTCGTGACCGAGAACAAGACGGCCGACATCCACCTGTACATCAACAGCCCCGGCGGGTCGGTGTCCGCCGGGCTGGCGCTGTACGACACGATCCAGTTCCTCGAATGCCCCGTCAACACGTACTGCATGGGCTTCGCCGCGAGCATGGCGGCGGTGCTGCTCGCGGCGGGGACTAAGGGCAAGCGGTACGCCCTGCCGAACGCCAAGATCATGATCCACCAGCCGTCCGGCCAGGTCGGCGGGCAGATCTCGGACATCGAGATTCAGGCCAACGAGATGATGAAGGAGCACGCGCGGCTGAACGAGATTCTGGCCAAGCACTGCGGCCGGACGGTCGAGGAGATCGAAACGGCCAGCGCCCGCGACAACTACTTCACGGCCATCGAGGCCAAAGAGTTCGGCCTGGTGGACGACGTGCTGACGAAGGCGGTCAAGGGGTCGCCGGTCGCCCCGCCCCTGCTCGTCTAACCCGACCCGCACAAGTTGCCGCGCCGGACGCACACTCCGGGCGCGGCGTCCCACTGCCCTCACCCCCCCGCCGCCCGCCGCCCGATACCAGAGTCAGACGAGCGGCGGCACGCACCGAACCAGGACACCCCCATGCCGTCGATTCCCTACGTGATTGAAAGCAACGGCCGCGACGAGCGCGTGTACGACATCTACTCGCGCCTGCTCAAGGACCGCATCATCTTCCTCCAGGGCGTCGTCCAGGACGAGATGGCCAACGCCATCGTCGCCCAGCTCTTGCTCCTGCACTCGCAGGACCCCAAGGCCGACATCCACATGTACATCAACAGCCCCGGCGGCTCGGTCTCGGCCGGCCTGGGCATCTACGACACGATGCAGTTCATCACCTGCCCGGTGGCCACGTACTGCGTCGGCATGGCCGCGAGCATGGGCGCACTCCTGCTCCAGGCCGGGGCCGCCGGCAAGCGGTTCGCCCTGCCGAACGCGCGGATCATGATCCACCAGCCGCTCGCCGGCATGGAGGGGAACGCGACCGAGATCAAGATCCACGTGAAGGAGTTCTTGAAGACCAAGAAGAAGCTCAACGAGATCATCAAGCGGCACACCGGCAAGACTCTCGAACAGGTCGAGAAGGACACGGACCGCGATAACTTCATGTCGTCCGAGGAGGCCCGCGACTACGGCCTCATCGACGGCGTGCTGGAGCGCATCGCGGACGGCGTCGGCAAGCAGAGCTAGGACGCCCCCTCGACGCGGCAACGGAATGCCGACGACCGCCACGCACCCCCCGACGCGGACCGCCCCCCGGCACACCGGGCGGCGGCTCCGCGTATTGGCGGTGCTGCTCCTCGTGACTGCCGCCGGGTGCAAGACCGGCGACCTCGTCGGCAAGGACAAGAAGTACGACCTGCTCGAAGCCGAACTCCGCACCCGCGAGCGCGAAATCCTCGAACTCCGCGGCGAAGCCCAGCAGCAGCGCCAACTCAACCTGACCTACCAGCGCCAGCCGGCCTGGGGCGAACTGACCCACGTCCAGCCCGGGTACGCCCAGCACGGCGGCCAGGTCGCGCCGACCGGCCAGGCCCCGACGCTGCCGTTGAAGGAAATCACTCTCGGCGGCGGCACCGGCGGCGTGGACGAGGACGGCAAGCCGGGCGACGAGTCGCTGATGGTCGCCATCGTCCCCAAGGACGACGACGGCACGGCGGTCAAGGTGCCGGGCCAGGCGGTGATCGCCGCTTACGAGATCAGCCCGCAGGGGTTGAAGAGCCAGATCGGCCAGTGGAACGTGACGCCCGACCAGTTGCGGCGGGCGTGGAAGAGCGGCCTGCTGTCGAGCGGGTACTTCATCCCGTTGCAGTGGGACAAGCTGCCCGGCACGGACCGGGTGCGCGTCGTCGCGCGGTTCACGTCGAACGACGGCCGGGTGTACGAGGCCGACAAGGACGTGACCGTCCGCGTGATGCCCGGCAGTCGCCCCGGCGGCCTGCCGACGCCGACCGTAACGCCGCCGCCGAGCAGCCTGCCGCCGCAAGACGTGCCGACCGGCCCGGCGGAGGAGTTGCCCCCGCCGAAGCGCACGTCGGCCCGACTCAAGTGGGTGCGGTAGCGGCTCCGCCGCGAGGGTTACTTCAGCGCGTCGATGTACTTGAGGACTTCGGCCGGGTGGTCTTTGGGCGACACTTTGCCGTAGATCTTGGCGATCTTGCCCTCCTTGTTAATCACGAAGGTCACGCGCTGCGGGACTTTGCTCGTGCCGGACTGGATGCCGAGGGCTTTGATGAGGGCCAGGTCGGTGTCGGCGAGCAGGGCGTAGGGGAGCTTGTTCTTGTCGATGAACTCCTGCTGCTTCACGACCGTGTCCGCGCTCGCGCCGATCATCACGGCGTCCTTCGGCAAGTCCTTGGCCGCGTCGCGGAAGCCGCACGACTCGACGGTGCAGCCGGGGGTCATCGCCTTGGGGTAGAAGAAGACGACGACGTTCTTGCCCTTGAGGTCGGCGATCGTGACCGTGTCGCCGGCCTTCTTGCCGGGCAACTTCTCGACCTGGGCCGCCTTCAGCGACACGTCCGGGAAGGCGTCGCCCTCCTTCACCTTCAACTTCGAGTCGTCCGCCGACGCGCCGGCCACGACGAACAGGGATGCCACCATTGCGGCGAACAATCGGGTCATGAGAAACACTCCGAGGGGAACGGGAAACCGGGGTGATTGTACGCGCGGCCGGTCCCGACGCCCGCCCGCGGCCGGGAATCGCGTCCTTTTGGGGCGGTTCGGCGGTCCGGGAATTTGCCTAAATGCCCCGGCACGGGGTGCGAATACAATGCGTTCGAGGAAGGAACGCCGGGGGACGGTCGTTCCGGGCGGCGTGGGAGGGCGGGCGATGCGGTTCACGTACCGGTCTGGTCAGCGAGTCCTGGACGGCTTCACCCTCAAGCGGGGGGTCGGCAAGGGCGGGTTCGGCGAGGTCTACTTCGCCCTGTCCGACTCGGGCAAGGAAGTCGCGCTCAAACTCCTCGCCGAGCGCGAAGTCGAGATGCGCGGCGTCCTCAACTGCCTGAACTTGAAGCACCCCAACCTCGTCCACGTGTACGACGTCCGCGAGGACGAGAACGGCGACACCTGGATCGTCATGGAGTACGTCCTCGGCGAGTCCCTCGCCCAGGTCGTCCAGCGGCATCGCACCGGCCTGCCCGAGAACCTCGTCCGCGAGTGGTTCGGGGCACTGGCCCGCGCCGTCGCCTACCTGCACGACCAGGGCGTCGTCCACCGGGACTTGAAGCCGGCCAACATCTTCATCGAGAACGGCGGCCTCAAGGTCGGCGACTACGGCCTGTGCAAGTCGATGTCGAGCGGCCAGAAGCAGACCCAGCGGGTCGGCACCGTCCACTACATGGCCCCCGAGATCGGCAGCGGCAAGTACGACAAGGGCATCGACATTTACGCCTGCGGGGTGATGCTCTTCGAGATGCTCACCGGCAAGCTGCCCTACGACGGCGAGACGGACAACGAGATCTTCGTCAAGCACCTGACGGCCGTCCCGGACGTGGCCGGGCTGCCGCGCGGGTTCGGGCCGATCGTCCTGCGGGCGCTCGACAAGAACCCGCTCAAGCGGTACGCGTCGATGACCGAGTTCGCCCGCGCCGTCGATGCGACGGCGCTCGCGGTGGCGTCCCCGGTGGTGCTGCCCGTGAACTTGCCGATGAGCATGAGCACCAGCGGGATCGGCACGAGCACGCTGCCGCCGGCCCCGCCCGCGACGGCCGTCCGGGACGAGTCGCCGATCATCCTCGACGACGCCCCGAAGGCCGCGCCGCTGGCCGCGCCGATCATGGTCCCCAGTGGCCAACCCCGGACGCTGCCCCTGCCGCTGGCCCGCCCGACGGCGATCCCCGTGGCGGCGTTCGCCTGGCGCGACCGGCTGTCCGAGTTGACCGGGTCGCTGGCCGCGGCCCCGCTGCTCGTGCTGCTGCTGCTCGTGCCCTACGGCCTGTTCGCGCAAGTGGCCGACCCGCTCGCGCTGGGCAAGGTCTTTCTGGTGACGACGGCCCTGGCCTGGACGATGATCCTGGGGTCGGCCGGCCGGTCGTTCCGGAGTGCCGACACCTGGTGGCCGCGGCTGCGGTTCGCCGGGCTGGGCCTGGTCGTCGGCCTGCTCGCCTTCTGGCTCGACGGCTGGCTCGTGCCGACCGCGAGCGTCGGCAACCCGGTCACCTCGCGCGGCGTCACCTTCTTCGGCCTCGCGTCGGTGGACGGCGAGTCGGTGCCGCTGGCCGCGAAGTACCTGCTGTACTTCGCCGGGGTTTTGGGCCTGGGCCGGTGGTGGCGGCTGAGTTCCCGCGACCGCAAGGAACGCTTCTCGCTCGTGCCCCTCTTCGCGGCCGGGTTCTGGGGGTACATCCTGAGCTTCCTGTGGCCGACCGGCATGCCGCACGTGGGCGAAGGGGCGGTGCTGCCGCTGGTGTTCGCCGCCATCGCCGTGCAAGCCGTCAGCCCGTGGATTCCGGCGGTGAACACCGCGTCGAAGAAACTCCGCCTGCACGCCGCCTGACCGATTCCGTCAAGAATCTCCCCCGCACACCGAAGAGCTTGCCATGAGCCACACCCAACGCCGCTACGACCGGGACCGGGACCGCCGCCACGCCCGGGAGGAGCGCGACAGCCAGCGGCGCAGTCGGTACGGCCGCGGCAGTTCGGTGGCCAAGCGGATCGGCTGGGCGGTCGGCACGTGCGGGATCATCGCCCTGGTCATCTCGATGACCACCGACGGCGGCCCGAAGCGGTCGCCCGCCCCGGACCGGCTCGACGCCATGAGCGCCAAGCGGGTGACCGAGTACGTCGCGGACAACGGCATCGTCGGGGCGGCGCTCGCCGCCGAGCGGGCCGTCGCCGCGCGGGACGACCGCCCGCCGCCGCAATTCGTCCACGTGAACGTGACCCCGTCCCGCCCGCGGCCCGGGACCGACGCCTCGACGATGCGCTTCGCCGGCGTCCGCAGCCGGGACGCGCACCTGACCACCGACGCCGCCACGACCGACGCCGTCGAGCAAGCGCGGGTGGAGATCGGCAAGCAACTCGACCTGCTCGACCCGCCGGTCGCCCGCCGGCCGAGTTTGGAGACGGTCCGTGCCAAGTACGTCGTCCCGAACAGTGCCGTCACCGTCCAACCGCCGGACGATCTGAAGGCCGATTGGGCCAAGGCCAAGCTTGAGACCAACCGCGTCTGGGGCCAGGTCGATGTCGAGGTGACGGCCGAACAGGTCCGCCAACTCCGCGGCGAAGAGCGGACGATGGCCGTCGGCCGGGTCGTCGCCGTCCTCGTCCTCGTGCTGGCCGGCCTGGCCGGGTTCTTCCGCCTCGACTTGCTCACCAAGGGTCATTTGACCGCCGTGCTGGGCGTCGGCCTGGCCGCCCTCGGCGCGGCCGGCGCGACCGCGGCCGTGTACTTCTACCGCGCGGGTTAGCCCGACCGGCGAGGACGGTCTTGTTAGCCCGACGCGCGAGCGAGGGACGCGCGATGGCGTTCCGGTTGGGGAGACCCGGGCAGCGTCCCCGCCCCACGACAATCGACGCGCGTCCCTCGCTCGCGCGTCGGGCTAACAAGATTCGCCTGCGGCGGGGCCTCGCACTACCCTAGCGGGTACAGGTCCCCCAGGGAGTCGTGCCGATGGTCAACGAGGTCGAGCGGCTGCTGGTCCAGGCGATCAAGGCCGGCGGACCGCCCGGTGAGGCCGCGTACAAGCAACTCGTGGACGACTACGAGGGCCGCCTCCGCGCCTACGCCCGCCGCCGCCTGCACGACCCGGCCACCGTGGACGACGTGGTCCAGGAAGTGTTCATCGGCTTCCTCCGCGGCATCCGCAATTACGACGACGGCAAGTCTTTGCAAACCTGGCTCTTCTCCATCGCCGCGTACAAGGTGACCGACCAACTCCGCCGCATGGGCCGCCGGCACGCCCACACCGGCAGCGACCTCGACGACGAGCAACTCGACCGCGAGGCCGACGCCCGCCAGCGGGCCGCGTCGAGCATCGCCCGGTCGCAGGAGCAGATCGAACTCGAGTCGGACGCCATCCGGGACGCCCTGCGCGAGCTGATCGCGGACTTCCGCAAGTCGCGCAAGTTCACCCGCGTGCTGGTCCTCGAACTCCTGTTCGTGAAGGGGATGCCGAACTGGGAGGTCGCCAAGACGCTCGACCTGAGCGAGCAGGACGTGGCCAACTACCGGTTCGCGGCGGTGCGGAAACTGGCCGGCGCGATGAAGGCCGCCGGCCTGCCGACGGACGTGTTTCCCGAGTTGCAAGAGCCGGAGGAGTGATTTCTCGGCGCGCCGCGCGGGCGACGCGGTCTTGACCCGCTCCGGCCGGTGGGGTAAAACTCGGGCCTGAGATTCGCACACTTGTCGTTCGCAGAGAGGGGGCCGGCCGTGAACGCCGTCCCGCCGCGCCCGTTCCGCATCTTCCACGGGGAGGACGCCGTGTTGCCCCCGGTCTCGCTCGCCCCGGCCGACGACGCCGACGTCCTCGCGTCCCTCGACCCGCACGCCGTCGCAGTGCAAGAACTCCTCCGCGCCGCCGGGCCGCCCCCGGCCGGGCGGACCCTGGAGGAGTTCTCCCGGTCGTGGTTCGAGGAACTCGAGCTCAAGCGGTACGCCCCTCACGGCGACTGGTTGCGCCGCACCCTGGAGTTCACCCGCCACCCGCACGACAGCCTGCTCATGATGGGGCCGGGCGCGGGGACGGACGCCATCCAGTACCAGCGGCACGGCACGGCCGTGACCATTTGCACGACACCGGACGACTGCCCGGCGCTGATCCGCCGCAACTTCGAGCAGCGCGGCCTGAGTGTCCGCGTCGGCCGGACCAACCCGGACGGCACGCTGCCCTACGAGCCGGGCCGGTTCGACCTGGCCTACCTGAACTGGCTGTACACCCCGCCGGCGGACGCGGCGGCGCGGGTCGCCGAGGTGTACCGCGTGCTCAAGCCGGGCGGCAAGGCGTTCGTGCTGGCCCCGTCGAAGTTCGACGCCGGCTTCTGGCAGCGCGTGTTCACCCCGTGGCGGCCGTGGATGCGCGGCGACGGCGCGCTCAGCCCCGCCCCGCGGTACTCCGGCCGGTCCCTGCGGCGGCTGTTCGAGCCGTTCACCGAACCGGTCACGGTCAAGCGGCACCTGCGGCGCTCGGAGTTGCCGTACCTGTGGCGGTCGTCGCCGTTGAGCGTCATGCAGCGGGTCATGGGCCGCGTCCTCGTCCTCAAGGCGTTCAAGCCGATCGCCGCCGCCCTCGCCGCTCCGGCACCTCTCTCGAAAGCGGCCTGAGGCGAATTGCGGAAGTCGGAAGTCGGATTGCGGATTGAAAACCGTGCCGGGGCCGGCGCGGCGGTTATAATCCCAAATCCGCAATCCGACTTCCGCAATTCCACGACGGTCAGGAACGCCCCCCGATGCCGATGCCGGTCGTGTCGCTGCCCGTGGTCCAACGGTGGGACTGCCACAATTGCGGCGAGTGCTGCCGGAGTTACGCCGTCCGCGTGACGCCGGTCGAGAAGGCGCGGATCGAGGCGCAGGGGTGGGAGGCGCGGCCCGACTTCGACGGCCTGCCGGGCGTCGTCCCGGACGACGGCCCGGACCGCTTCCGGCTGAACCAGCGGCCGGACGGCTCGTGCGTGTTCCTCGGCGCGGACGACCGCTGCCGCATTCACGCCGAGTTCGGTGCGGCGGCCAAGCCGATGTCGTGCCGCCTGTACCCGTTCGTGTTGGTCCCCGCCGGCGACCACTGGCGGGTGAGCCTGCGCCTCGCCTGCCCGTCGGCGGTGCGGAACGCCGGCCGGCCGGTCGCCGACCACGCGGCCGACCTGCGCGAGTACGCCGGCCTGCTCGAAGCCAGCACCGGGGTGACGCTGACGGCCGGGGCGCAGGCCGTGCCCCCGCCGCCGTTGCAGCCCGCCCACGCCGTCCCGTGGGCCGACCTGATCCGCTTCGCCCAGTCGCTCGGCAGTCAGGTCGCGGACGCCGCGGTGCCGCTCGACTACCGCCTGCGGCAGGTGCTGGCCGTGTCCGAGTTGTGCCAGAAGTCGCGGTTCGAGTCGATCTCCGGGGCGCGGCTCAGCGAGTTCCTGGCCGTCGTCACGGCGGCCGTAGCCGAGGACGTGCCGCGGCACGCCGGCGACGTGCCCCGGCCGAGTTGGCTGGGCCGCACCGTCTTCCGCCAGATGGCCGCCGTGTACGCCCGCAAGGACTCCGGCACCCACGCCGGCATCGCCGCGCGCGGCCGGGGGACGCGGACCGGCATCGCCTGGCGGTTCGCCGTCGGCCGCGGGGCGGTGCCGCGGCTGCACGGGCTGGTCCCGGCGGCCGCGACCTTCGAGGCCGCCGAAACTCCGCAACACCTCTCCGCCGAGGGGGACGCCCTGCTGACGCGCTTCTACCGGTTGAAGCTCGAATCGCTGCAATTCTGCGGGCCGACGAACTTCGGCCGGCCGTTCTGGGCGGGGCTGGACGCCCTGCTCCTGACCTACCCCGTCACCCGCTGGCTGGGCCGGGTCTTCGCGGCCGGCGGCACCCGCACCCCGGACGACGCCCTCCGGCTGGCCGTGCAGGCAGTGGACGACGGCTTCGGCTTCAACGTACTGTTGGGCAGCCGCCGGCAAGCCTGGGGAATTCGCACCCTGGCCGAGCGCGGCGAACTGGCAAAACTCATCGCCTGGTACGGCCGGTGACCGCGTACAATTCACTAGGCTTCCGTTTTCGCACTCCACCTCCTTTCCCGGAGGGCACCCACCATGCCACGCCCCACGCTGTTCAAGTCCCTGGCCGCGAGCGTCACACTCCTCGCCGCGACCGGCCCGGCCTTCGCCGCCGGCGCGCACGGCGGGGGGGGCGGGGGACACGCCTCGGGCGGCGGGGGCGGCGGCGGCCACACCTCGGGCGGCGGCGGTGCCCGCTACGGCGGCGGGGGCGGCGGTGCCCATTATTCCGGCGGCCAGAGCTACGGCGCGTCGAGCGTCGGCCGCAGTGCCCCCAGTATGCCGTCGCACTACTCGGCCCCGACGCACGCGGGCACGCCGTCGCACTACTCGGCCCCGACGCACTACTCGCCGAACAACGGGGTGATGCGGTCGGTCAGTCCGCAGGGCGGGGTCGCGCAAGCGGGCGGGGTCATGCGGTCGGTCGGGCTGGCCCCGAGCCAGCACGTCGCGCCGACCGGCCTGGCCAGCCACCAGCCGTACAACCTGTCGCACAGCGCCCCGCACCTGACCGCCGCGGGCCAATCGCCCCCGGCCTTCACCGGCAATCGCGCGACCCCGGGCACCAGCCCGGCCTACCGCGCCTACGGCTCGTCGAGCAGCAACCCGGTCAACGCGTCCGGCCTGACCACGGGGGCCAGTCCGGCGACGAACTTCGGCCTCGCGTCGGGCAACCGCTCGGTCACGAACGTGAACGTGAACGTCGGCAACACCAACGGTTTCCGCTACGGCCTGGGCGCGCAAGCTTACGGCGGCGGGGGCTACGTCCGGCCGGTCGGCTACGGCGGCTACCCGTCCCCTTACGGCTACGGCGGGTATCGCGGGTACGGCGGGTACTTCTCGCCCTACGGGTTCGGCCTGAGCCTCGGCTTCGGCTCGCCGTTCGGCTACGGCTTCGGCAGCTACGGGTCGCCGTTCGGCTACGGCAGCTACGGGTACGGTGGCTACAACCGCTACGGGTTCGGCGGCGGGTACGGCGGGTACGGCGGCTTCAACGGGGTCGGCTACGGCGGCAGTTACGCCGGCGGGTTCGGCGGGTCGGCCCCCGAGTTCGTCGCCCAACCGCCGGTCGCGGTGCTGTCGGACTTCGCGCCGCTCCCGACCCTGCCCGCGCCGGTCGTCGATCCGTCGGTCATCCCGCCGGCCGCCGAGGACCCGGCCCCCGCGCCGGCCCCGGTCGGGTTCGCCGCGCGGGCCGACCAACTCGTCCGCGCGGGCAAGTACGAAGACGCCGCCCGCGCCTACCGGCACGCGACCGTGGACGACCCGCAAAACGGCACCCTCGCCGTCCGCGCCTCGCAAGCCCTCACGGCCGCGGGCAAGTACGACGAGGCGGCCGGGGCGGCGCAACAAGGCTTCGCCCTGATCGACCCCAAGGACTGGCTGACCGAGGCGAAGAACTCCGCCGCCGTGTTCGGCAACCCGCAGACGGCGGCGACCGCTTACGACGGCCTACTCAAGGCGTCCGCCGACGCGAAGGCCGGCCCGGGCGTGAAGTTCCTGTCCGGCATCGCCGCCGCCGGTCGCGGCGACTACGCCCGCGCGTCCGGCGACTTCGACGCCGTGACCAAACTCGTCCCGCAAGACACGATTGCCGCCCAGTGGAAGACCATCGTCGAGGCGAAGAAGTAACCCGGCCCGGCCGCCGTCACTCCAGGTAGCTGTCCGCCGCAGCCCGCGAGTACGTCGCGTCGAGGTTCACGGTCACGTATTCGATCCGGGTGAGCATCAGCGTCATCGCGGGCAGCGGTTGCCCGGCGACCAGCGGCCGCTGCCACACATCGACCATCCGGCCGCCGGAAGGTGCCCCACCACCCAGGCCGAAGCTCACGGCGGAGGGGGCGACGAGCATCGGCTGGGGCATCCCGAAGGATTTCGCAACGTACTGCGGGAACGAGAACAGGGCCGGCCGGCGGTGGACATCGACGATCAGCACGTTCACGCCGTTGCGCAGGTAGTCCGCGTAGCGGTGGCCGCAACTGCGCCGCTCCGACGAGCGGTCCTTGTTCCGCGGCGAGATCAACTCAATTACCGAAATGACTCGCTGCCCCTGAATCACCATGAGTGACAAGTCTACCTCCTCAAGCGTGGCGACTTCGGCCGCGAAATCCGGCTGGGGAATGGGACGCTCCTCGTACTCGGGCGGCACCGGCCGGGGCACCCCTCGGGCGACCGAGACATCCGGCTTGGCCGACCTCGGTGGCTTGATCGCCAGAGGGGTCGCGCCGATGAAAGCCCGATACTCTGGAGGTAAGTTCGCCTTCAAGTCGCGCAGGAGTTCCGACATCCAGAGGTGGTGGACGCCCTCCCAGCCTTCGGTCTTCGACCAGTCGTGGAGTGCCATGTCAACGCCCCTTCTTCTTTTTCTTGCGGTCGTCGGCGCGCTGCTTGGCCGTCTTGCGGGTGCCGGTGTCGCCCTTGGTCTTGATGTTCGCCATGCCGCCGGGCAGGAACGCGCCGGCCTGGCCGAGGCCGGACATCATGCGCATCTTCTGGAAGATGCTCATGCTCGCCATCTGCTTCATGAACCCGCGCATCTGGTCGAACTGTTGCAGGAACTTCTTGATCTCCGGGGCGTCGATGCCCGACCCGGCCGCGATCCGCTTGCGGCGCGACTGGTCGATCAGGTCGGGGTCGTTCCGCTCCTTCTTGGTCATGCTGTCGATCATGCCCTGGATGCTCTTGACGGCGTCCTCGGGGTCCACGTCCTTCGGGATCATGTCGGCCATGCCCCCGGGCATCGCCTCCATCATGCTCCGCATCCCGCCGGACTGGGCGATCATGCCGAACTGCTGGCGGAACTGCTCCAGCGTGAACGTGCCCTTTTCGAGGGCCTTCTGCTGCTTCTTGAGTTCCTCCTCGCCGATCTGCGCCTGCATCTTGCCGATCTTCTCGACGATCGACATCATGTCGCCCTGGCCCAAAATGCGGCCGGCCATGCGCTCGGGGACGAACTCGTCGAGCTTGTCGATCTTCTCGCCCATGCCCAGGAACTTGATCGGCACCCCGGTCACGCCCTTGATCGACAGGGCCGCCCCGCCGCGGGCGTCGCCGTCCATCTTGGTCAGGATGCACGAGTTCAGTTCGAGGGCTTCGTGGAACGCCTTCGCAACGTTGGCCGCCTCCTGGCCGATCATCGCGTCCACGACCAGGTAGACTTCGTCCGGCTTGACGATCTTGTCGATCTGCTTCAATTCGTTCATCAACTCGTCGTCGATCTGCAACCGCCCGGCGGTGTCGAGAATGACCGCGTCGCACAATTGTTTCTTGGCCTCGGCGACGCCGTTGCGGCACACGTCCACCGGGGTGGTCCGCTCGGTGTAAACCGGCACGTCGATCTGCTTGCCCAGGACTTGCAACTGCTCGACGGCCCCGGGCCGCTGCAAGTCGGCGGCGACGAGCATCGGCTTGCGGCCGGCGTTCTTCAGCGTCATCGCCAGCTTCGCGGCCGTCGTCGTCTTGCCCGACCCTTGCAGGCCGCAGAGCATCAGCACGACCGGCCGGTCGCCGCGCCGGGGGATCTTGTGATCGACCGGCCCCATGAGCGCGACGAGTTCTTCGTAGACGATCTTGACGATCTGCTCGGACGGATCGACGCGGGCCAGCACGTCCTCGCCGACCGCCTTGACCTCGACCTTGGCGATGAAGTCTTGCACCACCGTGAAGTTCACGTCGGCTTCGAGGAGGGCCTTGCGGACCTCGCGCAGGCCCTCGCGGATGTTGTCGGCGGTGAGCCGGCTGCGGCCGCGGAGTTTCTTCAGCGCGTCGGACAGTCCGCGGGTAATCCCTTCGAGCATGACACGGCACCGCAACAGAGGACGGGGGATCGTTCGCGTATTGTAGGCCCGGCCCGGCGGTTGCGAAAGGCGACGATTGCCGTCCCGGTATCATGACCGGGACGGACCCGGTGCCCCCGCGGAGTCGAACCGATGCGATTGCTCACCCTGCTCGCCCTGCTGACGCTCCCGACGACCCTCTGCGCCGACGACTGGCCGCAGTGGTTCGGGCCGCAGCGCGACGGCGTCTGGCGCGAGACGGGGCTGGTCGAGAAGTTCCCGGCGGGCGGGCCGAAGGTCGTCTGGGAGGCGAAGGTCGGCCAGGGGTACGCCGGGCCGGCGGTGGCGAACGGCCGGGTCTTCGTCATGGAGCGCGCGGAGGAAGCGGGACAGCCGCGGCCGAAGAGCGCGTTCGACACGTCGGTCGCGGTCAAGGGCGTCGAGGCGCTGACCTGCTTCGACGAGAAGACGGGGGCGAAGCTGTGGACCCAGTCGTACCCGTGCAACTACAAGATCAGCTACGCCGCCGGGCCGCGCTGCACCCCGACCGTCGAGGGCGACCGCGTCTACACCCTCGGGGCGATGGGCGATCTGGTCTGCCGCGCCGTCAAGGACGGGGCCGCGCTCTGGCAGGCGAACTGCGTCAAGGACTTCGGCGCGACCGTCCCCGTCTGGGGCTTCTCGGCCCACCCGCTCATCGATGGCGACAAGCTGATTGTCCTAGCCGGCGGCAGCGACGGCCGGCTCGTCATGGCCCTCGACAAGCTCACCGGCAAGGAAGTCTGGCGGTCGCAGTCCTACGATTCGGGCGACTTCGGCTATGCCAACCCCGTGATCGCCACCCTGGCCGGCGTCCGCACGCTCTTGGTCTGGCACCCGAAGGCGCTCGTCGGCCTCGACCCGGCGACCGGCAAGAAACTCTGGGCGGTGCCGATGGCCGTGAAGTTCGCGCTGAACGCCCCGCAAATCCGCGTCCGCGGCGACCGCATTTTCACGACGACCTTTTACGAGGGCAGCCAGCTCGTCGAGGTGAGTGCGGCCGGCCCGCGCGTCGTCTGGAAGGGCACGGCCAAGGGCGAGAAGCCGGCCCAGACGACCGACCTGAGTTCGATCATCTCGACCCCGCTCTGGCAGGGCGACACGATCTACGGCGTCGATAGCTACGGCGAACTCCGCGGCCTCGAAGTGGCGACCGGCAAGCGCTTGTGGACCACCATGCAAGCGACCCGCGGCCCGCTGACCCCGGACGCGGTCAAGGCCCGCGCGACCCCGAGCGAGACGGCCCCGTGGAGCGAGCGCTGGTCGAACGCCTTCCTCGTCGAGAACGGCGACCGCGCGGTGCTTTTCAACGAGCAGGGCGTGCTGATCTTCGCCAGGCTGACGCCGGCCGGGTACGAGGAACTCGACCGCGCGCAAATCCTGACGCCGACGAACAAGCTCGCCGGCCGCCCGGTCGTCTGGATGCACCCCGCCTTCGCCAACGGCCGCGTGTACGCCCGGAACGACGAGAAACTCGTCGTCGTCGAGTTGAAGAAGTGACCCGGGCTGACCGGCCCCCGCCGCAGGCGAATCTCGGCGAGCGGACCGCGGGAGTGGTACCCCTTTCACGGTGCGGTCGGGCGCGTCTCGGTTCGGCGTCTCGGCTGGTCCGCCACAAAAGGTTGCGAACCAAATTGAAACACCATACAACGACGCCGCGCGGCGGACTCCCCTTTGCCTGCTTCGTGTGCCTTTTTGGAAGCACCCCCTGCCCAGGTTGACCCCGTGACCCACGAGTCACCCCGGCCGGAACCGAGGAGTACCGATGAACGTTCTCGCCCTCGCCCTGGCGCTGATCGCCCGCCCGGACGACGGGCTGGCCAAGAAGATGTTGCCGATCTTGACGCGGGAGGCGGAGGCGTACTCGATCGCCGCCGAGGCCGACCCGAAGAAGCCGCTCGAACTGCGGAAGGACCTGGTGTACGAGTGGTCGAACCCGACCCCGAAGGGGGACATGCACGGGGCCGTCTTCCTCTGGCTGCGGGACGGGCGGGCGGCCGCGTTCGGCTGCATCTTTTCGCAACCGCACGACGCGCCGGCCGGCCACCAGATCGTCCACGAGATGCACGCCCTCGACCCGGACCCGCTCGTCGTCACACGCCCGCCGGGGTCGCTGAACGAGTGGACGCCGCGGGCCGGGCTGCGCCGGAAACCGGTGCCGAACGCCCCCGCCCCGGCGGCGACGGCGGCGGTCCGGCTGGTTCAAATGCGGCGGCTGGCCCAGGAGTTCGCCGCGCACGGCGTGGACCGGGACAACAACCGGTCGGAATTCCGGCTGCTCCCGACCCCGCTGTACCGCTACCCCGAGGCGAAGGCCGGCGTGACCGACGGCGGCCTGTTCGCGTTCGTGGACACGTCCGGCACCGACCCGGAAGTCCTCCTCGTGATCGAGGCCCGCGAGCGCGACGGGAAGCCGACCTGGGAGTACGCCTGTGGCCGGTTCTCGGACCGCGACCTGCACGCCAGGCACAAGCAGACTGAGGTCTGGTCGATGGTCCGGGGTGACGCGAACACGTTCAACAACGATCCGCAACACCTGTACTCGGCGTGCGCGGAAAAGGTCGTGGGCCCGGACGGCAAACTGCTCGCCCGATGCAAGGCGACGCCGCAGGTGCCGTGGGGCGTGGTTTACCCGGTGACGGACAAGTGACCGGACCGCCCGCGTTCTTCCCGGCCTGCCAGTCCCGCGGTCGTTATCGCCCTGACACTGGCCACCCCGGACGGCGACGGTAACGGCCACGAGGTGCGGAACGCCTCCCGGCGTTCCTGACGCGGGACTGGACCGACCCGTCTCACCGTCGAGGGCTTGCCGGCACGCCCGACGCGGGGGCTGGTCACGCGCGGGGCAGGCGGATCGTGAACTTGGTGCCGCGGCCGGGTTCGCTCTGCAGCGCGATCGACCCGCCGTGGGCTTGCACGATCTTGCGGGCCGTCGCCAGGCCCAGGCCGGTGCCCCCGGACTTCGTCGTCACGAACGGCTGGAACACGCGGGCGGCCAACTCCGGGGTCATGCCGCACCCCGTGTCGATCACGTCGAGTTCGACCGCGCCCCCGTCCACCGCCCGGGCTTGCAGCGTCAGCGTGCCCCCGGCCTCCATCGCGTCCTCGGCGTTCAGCATCAGGTTCAGCAGCACCTTCTCGAACATCTCCGCGTCGAGTTTCACCAGCGGCAACTCGGCCGGGAACCAGTTCACTTCGACCCCTTGCGCGCGGGCCGTGGGGGCCAGGAAGTCCACCATGCGGGCGACGACTTCGCCCAGGTCGGTCGGGGCCGTGTGCATCTCGGCCGTGCGGGCGAACCGGAGGAAGTCGTTCGACAAATCGACCAGCCGGCGGCACTCGTCGTTCAGCCGGGCGACCCGCTGCTGGGCTTTCCGCTCGACCGGCGTCGTCGGGGTCTCGAAGTCCTCGCCGAGGAGTTGCAAGTTCAGCGACAGCGCGTTCAGGTGGTTCTTGATCTCGTGGACGAACCCGCCGGCGAGTTCCGCCAGTTCGAGGTACTGCTCGTGCGTCGGCGGGGTCGGGGTCACGGCGTCGGCGTCCCCGGTTTAACGCGGGGGCCGGCGAGGGCGTCCAGGTGCGCGAGCGGCTGCCACCACGTCGGCCGGACCTTCGGGTGGTCCAGGACGATCCGCTGGGTCTTGCGGAGCGGGTCCATGATCTCGTCCCGCCACCACAGGTAGTAGAAGACGAGGAAGTCCTTGACGATGTCCCCGTCCGCGACGCCCCGGGCGACGCACCCGTTGACCAGCGCGAAAAAGTCCAGTACCCGGGCGGTCTTCTGGAAGGTCGCGTCCAGGGCGGCGTCGATGCTGCGGTGGAAGTCGAGGTTCGAGTGGTAGTCCAGGAACTGGTTCAACCGCTCGGCCCGGCGGACCGGCGGGAGTTGCTGCTGCTCGACGACGAAGTGCCGCCAGCCGATGTTCCGCGCGTCCCGCATTTCTTCGGCGAAGTACTGGGCGCACAACTCGAGCGCGAGCTTCTGCCGGCTCTGGTTCTGCGGGATCAGGAACAGGACGACGACCGGGATGAGGACCGCGACGAGCGGCGACACGAGGGGCAGGAACAGGTCCTTGATGAGGTCGTACGCCGACTTGTTCTCGGCGACGGCCACCCCGACGGCGAGCAGCGTGAGGACCGGGACGGCGACCCCGGCGACGCCGAAGAGCATGGCCCGGTAAGTGAAGTGCGGCGGCATGCGGCTAAGATACTTGCGAACGCGGAATGCGGAACGGCAATCGGTTGCGCCGTAGCCGTGGCCGCGAGTTCCAGGTATGGTCATGCCATCGGCCGGTGGACGGTCGGGCACGCTCGGAGGAGTCGCCGGTGCACCTGGAGTTCGCCGTCCCCGGCCCGCCGATCTCGAACCAGTCGCAGGGCACGCCCGCGCTGGCGGCCTGGCGGACGGCGGTCGAAGCGGAGGCGAATAGCCGGTGGAAAATCCCCCCGCTCGCCGGGCGGTTGAAGGCCGTGATCATCAACTCCCACACCGGAGACAAACCGTCGCTCGACGTGGACAACATGTCCAAGCCGATCCTGGACGTCCTCCAGGGCGTCGTTTACGACGACGACCGGCAGATCCGGCAGGCCGAGTTGACGCACGTGCGGATCGACACGCCGTTCGTGTTCGTGGGCGTGTCGAAAGTCCTCACCGACGCGATCCAAGCCGGCAACCAGTTCGTATACGTGCGGATTGAAGACCCGATCGACCCGTTCCCGCTCCCGAAGTGACGCCATGACTCTCGACCAAGAAATTCAGCGGATGGCGGACCGGTACGCGGCCCAGGGGTACGCGGTCACCGTCCGGCCCGGGCCGGACGACCTGCCGGCGTTCGCGCACGACTTTCGGGTCGAAATCGTCGGCCGGCGCGGGGCGGAGGGGGTGCTCGTCGCCGTGAAGAAGAGCCGCCGGGAGTTCGCCGCCGACCCGGCCATGTCGGGCTACGCCGAGGCCGTGGCCGGTCACCCGGACTGGCGGTTCGACATCGTCCTCGTGGAGCGAGAAGACCCGAAGTTCCGGGACATCTCGGACGCCCGGGATTTTTCCGGCGAGGAGATCGACAAGTCGCTGGCCGACGCGGTCAGCATCGCCGGCCTGGGCTTCGGCCGCGCGGCGACGATCACCGCGTGGGCCGGCCTGGAAGCCGCCATGCGGATGCGCCTCCGGGCGGGCGGGGAAGCGGCCGGGTGGGGGACGCCGCCCCGCGAGATGTTGAACGAGTTGTACTCGTCCGGCCTACTGTCGGCGGACGAGTTCCGCCGCCTCGGGGCACTGACGCAGTTCCGCAACCAGATCGTCCACGGCTTCTCGCCCCCGGCCTCCGCGGCCCCCGCCGAGTCGGACGCGGTGCAATTGTTGAGCGACGTGGCGCGGCGACTCGTCGGCGAATCGCAACCGGCCTGATGCCCCGCCGCGTCCGCACTCGTCTTCACGCGGTTTTCGCTTGCACGCGCGGGGGCGGCCGGCGACCGTGTGGCTTTGCTTGGCTCGCCGGGGTGCCGACTCATGTTCTGGCGGTTGTTCTCCACCTTCCTCGCCCTCGTCGCGGCGACGGTCACCAGCGTCGGCGTGCTCCTCCTGTACCGCGACGTCACCTCGGTCGGCGAACTCGTCGCCGACGTGGCCCCGGCGCTGGCCGTCATCGTGCTGCTGTCCCTCATCCCCGCGTACCTGCTCGCCCGGCGGTTCACGCAGCCGCTCGAAGGCCTGGCGCGCGGGGCCGACCGGCTGGCCCACGGCGAGTTCGCGCACCGCATCGCCCCGTCCGGCGGCAAGGAGTTCCGCCTACTCGCGCACAGCTTCAACGCGATGGGCGCGCGGCTGGCCGCGACGTTCTCCGAACTCGAGCAGGACAAGGAGCAACTGCGGACGATCCTGTCCGGCCTGGTCGAGGGGGTCGTCGCCTTCGACCGCGAGCAGCGGATCCTGTTCGCCAACGACCGGGCCGCCGTGCTCCTCGACTTCCCGCCCGGCCCGGCCGTCGGCCGCAAGCTGTGGGAGGTGACCCGGCAGCGGGCCGTCCAGGACGCGGCCGAGAAGTGCCTCCGCGGGGGCGGGCCGTACCGCGAGTCGATCGACCTGAACGGCAACCCCGCGACGAGCCTGGCCCTGTCCGTCTCCGCGCTGCCCGGCGGGGGCGGCGGGGCGAGTGCCGGGGCGGTCATGGTGTTCAACGACGTGTCCGAGATCCGCCGGCTCGAACGCCTCCGGCAGGACTTCGTCGCCAACGTGTCGCACGAACTGAAGACGCCGATCGCCAACATCAAGTCGAGCATCGAAGTCCTGCTCGACGGGGCGATCGACGAGCCGGCCACGCGGGGCATGTTCCTCGACGAGATCGACGCCCAGAGCGACCGCCTGGACGCGCTCGTCGCCGACCTGCTGACGATCGCGCGGATCGAGTCGGGCGAGGCGACGATGGACTTCGAGGTCGTCGCCGTCGAGGACGCCGTTCACGCCTGCCTGGACCGCCACCGCACCCGGGCCGAGGGCAAGGGGATGACGCTCGACGGCGTCGCCCTGCTCGGCTGCCCGCCCGACCTGAGCGTCTGGGCCGACGACGAAGCCCTGGCGCAGGTGCTCGACAACCTGGTGGACAACGCGATCAAGTACACGCCCGAGGACGGCCGGGTGACGGTCCGGTGGGAATCGACGGCCCAGCAGGTGTGCTTCGAGGTCGAGGACTCGGGCATCGGCATTCCCGCCCGCGACCTGCCCCGCATCTTCGAGCGGTTCTACCGGGTGGACCGCGCCCGCAGCCGGGAGATGGGCGGCACCGGGCTGGGCCTGGCCATCGTCAAGCACATGGTCCAGACGATGCGCGGCACCGTCCGCGTCGAGAGCACCGAAGGCCGGGGCACGACCTTCCGCGTCTGCCTGCCCCGCGCGGAAAGTTGACCGCAGCACCGCCGCAGGCGAACTCCCGGCGAGCGGCGGGTGTCAGCCCGCCGGTCCGACCTGGAACGGGAGTTACGACCTGGGTGATGACTCCGGCGCTTGCCCGGGGCAGTCGTTCGCATTCCAGGTCGTACCGGCGGGCTGACGCACCGCCGCTCGCCGGGAATGTCTTACTGCTTCGGCATGATCGTCGGGGGGGGGAGTTGGGTGCTCACGACGGGGCCGCCCAGGGGGGCCGGTTGGCCGATGCCGGTCGCCGTCGGGTAGCCGGTGAACTGCGGGGGGACGCCGCCGGTGACGACGTGCCCGGCCGTCATTCCGGGGGCGTGCGCGAAGCCGTCCTGGGGGTACCCGCCCGGGGCCATCCCAATGGGACCCGACCCGCACCCGGCGCACCCGGGTTGGCCGCCGCCGACCGGCATGCCGACGGGACCGCCCATTTCGACGGGGCCGCCGACGGACGCGGCCGGCGCTCCGCCGAAGACCGGGCCGCCGGCGAGCAGCGGGCGGTTGAACACGGGGCCGCAGTAGTTCAGCCGGCCGAGCAGGGGCCGCGGGTGGCAGCAGCCGGACGGAAGTTGCGAGAGGACGGCCAGGCCGACGAGTGCGGCCGTTGAGCGACGAAGCGTCACGGGAAAACCTCCTGAGTGTGCGGCCGACACCGGCGTCGTCCCCCGCCGACTCCCGGCGGGACGGGTACACGTCAACCGATTACTCGGGGAGTATTCCCGCGCCGCGAAGCGGGGCAAGCGACGGGGGTTGCGAATCTTTCGGAAGGCGGCGGAAGCTGGGACCGTTCGCCCGACGGGGCAAACCCGGGCGGTCGGCGAAACCCGCCCGGTCGTACCGGCTATCCGGCCCGCCGGGGGTCAGCGGCGCTGAAGTGGGTCGATGACGGCGTGACCCGGTTCTCCCCAGGGCATCCCGGGTTCGAGAGCGAATCGGAAGGGCTGATTCGGGGCGGCGCGGCCGCTACGGCACGCGGAACCCTCGCCGAGTCCGAACGCCACCGAGGAGCGGAAGGCCCGCCAAGCCGGCGGCGAGCAGGAGCACGCTCGGCGGCAACGGCACGGCCGCGACGGCGTCCGGGGTGCTCAAGGTGACGTTGTCGTAGTTTGAGACACTGAAAAACGGCTCTCCATTCCCGAGGAGAATGACAAGTTCTTTGCCCACCAGTGACGGGGTCGTTGCGGAGTTGAACGTGAAGGTGTTGAGCGCCCAATTTCCTGGGACCGGTAAGGTCGCCGTGCCCGAAGTGCCGTACTGTTGGCCGATGAACGTATCGACCGAGCCATCGAAGGTGCCGAGACCGCTCGTGTCGGCCCAGAGCTGGATGCTCCAGAATGTTTGTTGAGTCCCGCCCGCATAAGCGAAGTTTTGATAGTTGTTATTGCCGATCGCAACCGAAAGCGTGTAGTCCGTGTTCGCCTGAATCGCGGCACCCGTCAACCGGGAGACGGAGTAGTTCCGCCCCAGTCTCAGGTGTTGGTTGCCGTCCGCGGGTGCCGGCAGCGGGTTGACCGAACTGAATTCGCCCGCCGAGGGTTGGATGATTTGCGAATAGTAGTAGCCGTTTTGCGGACCGGCACCCACCCAGGGGCTGGGGAACGTGAAGATCGGTGAGTTACCTGCGGGCGTCTCCCACGACTCGACGACCAGGAACCCGGCCCTCGCACTCGGGGAACCCCCGAGGAGCGTCGCCACGGCCAACGTCGTCACCAGAAATCGCATCGCGCTTCTCCAGGAAATGTCCAACGCCTCTCGTCACACCCACCGAGTCGATCACGCCGGCGAACTT
>JANYHV010000469.1 GCA_025362195.1 Fimbriiglobus sp.
CGCGGACCGTCGCCTCCCACAGGACCGGCGACACGACTTGCCGCACGAGCAGGGCGCGAATCTCGTCCGGGTCGGCGTGCGCGGCCGCATCGACGTTCGACCAGACCGGCAGTCGCGGCGACTCGACGCGGGCGGTCCGCAAGACCGCGGCCAGGGCGGCGTCGGCCGGCTTCATCAGGTCGGTGTGGAACGCCCCGGCGACGGGCAGGCGGACGACCCGCAGGTCGCGGGCTTCGGCCAGTCGCACCAGGGCGTCGATGCCGGCCGCGGACCCGGCCGCGACGGTGTTCCCGGGGGCGAGCAGGTTGGCCACGGCGAGGACCCCGCCGGCCGCCCCGCGGGCCTCGGCGACCAGGGCTTCGACTTCCGCCGCGTCGAGGCCGATGACGCTGACCATGCCGCCGGCCGTCGCCTCGGCCGCCGCCTGCATCGCCCGGCCGCGCTCGGCCACGACCGCCAGCCCGTCGTCGAAGGTCAGCGCTCCGGCGAACACGAGTGCCGTGTACTCGCCCAGGCTCAACCCCGCCGCCCCGGCACACGCTTCGACCGCCGCGGGGTCGGTGACTTTGAGCTGCTCGAGCGCCGCCAGCGACGCGCAGAAGATGGCCGGCTGGCTGACGGCGGTCGTGTTCAACCGCTCGGCCGGCCCGTTGACGCAGACTTCGAGGAGGTCGTACCCGAGGTGCGCGGCGGCCCGGTCGAACAGCGCCTTCGCCGCCGGCAGCGTGGCCGCGAGCGCCCCCGCCATGCCGACGGCCTGCGCGCCTTGCCCAGGGAAGTAGAAGGCGATTTTGGGCATGGTGGAATTCTTGTTAGCCCGACGCGCCGGCGAGGGACGCGCGATGACGGTGTTCGTGGCAGGTTTTGCTTCGCCCTCCGGAACGTCCCGGCGCGTCCCTCGCTGGCGCGTCGGGCTAACAAGAGTCGCCCGAATTACTCGTCGCCGGGCAACGCCGGCAGGGCCGCGATTTCTTCGCTGATCTTGTCGTTGAGCTTCGTCCGCACGCAGGTCGCGGCGACGGCCAGCGCGCCGGCGATCGACCGCTCGTCCGAGGAGCCGTGGCAGATCACGCAGACGCCGTCGATGCCGAGCAGTGGAGCGCCGCCGGCCGCGCTGTGGTGCAGCTTCGAGACCATCGCCTTGAGGGCGGCGGCGGCCGCGTCGCGCTCGACGGTCAGCGCGCCGACGACTTCCTTGGCGACGAGGCCCATGAGCAACTCGAACGCCCCCTCGGCCTGCTTCAAAATGACGTTGCCGACGAACCCGTCCGTGACGATCACGTCGCACGCACCGCGGTGAATGTCGCGGCCTTCGACGTTGCCGATGAACTGCGGGGCGAGCGGCGAATTGCGGAAGAGTTCGTAGGTCTTGTTGACCAGCTCGTGCCCTTTGCCCTCTTCTTCGCCGACGTTCATGAGGCCGATGGTCGGCCGCTCGATGCCGAGCGCGAGGCGGGCGTAGACCGACCCCATGACGCCGTACTGGAGCAGGTGCGATGGCTTGGGGAAGACGTTCGCGCCCACGTCGAGGACGACCGTGCGGCCCTTGGCCGTCGGCATCAGCGCGGCGATTCCGGGCCGGCGGACGCCCTTGAGGAAGCGCTTGCTGAACAGCCCGCCGGCGACGACGGCCCCGGTGTTGCCGGCGCTGACGAGGCCGTCGATCTGCTTGGTGACGAGGAGTTTCCAACTGACCGCGATCGAGTTGTCCGGCTTCTTGCGGAAGGCCTCGACCGGCTTCTCCTTCATGCCGACGGTGTCGGCGGAATGGAGAACCGTGAGGCGGTCGTGCGGGTAGGGTCCCGCGGCGGCGAGGAGGGGGGCGAGTTGGGCCTGGTCGCCGACGAGCGTGAGGGTCAAGTCGGGGGCCGCGGCGAGGGCGCGCAGGGCACCACTGACGTTGGGTTGCGGCCCGAAGTCGCCGCCCATCGCGTCCAAGGCCAGGCGCATGCGGTGAACTCCATGTCCCGAAAGGGGGCGGGCGGAACCGGGGCGAAGTTACTCGGCGGCTTTGTCGGTCAGGGCGAGGGCGTCGCGGTTGCGGTAGAACCCGCAGTTCTCGCACAGGCGGTGCGGCAGGACCGGCTCGTTGCAGCGGGGGCAGTACTGAACGCCCATCCCGGTGCCGAGGTTGTGGTGCGAGCGGCGGTGCCCTTTTTTGGCCTTCGAGGTGCGTCGCTTGGGAACTGCCATCGGGTCACTCGCTCTTGGGCCGGCACAGGACGACTCGGGAAAACCCCCATGATAAGTACGATCCCCCGCCTGTCAAGGGAGGCGACCCCGCCGACCGGCGGGCAGTGGCCGGGGGCGGCGGCGGCGGATACTGGTAGCGTATGAATCCCATCGACACGCTGTTCACGACCCTCCGCGCGGCCGGCCGCAAGGCGTTCATCCCGTTCCTCCCGGCCGGCGACCCCGACCTGGCGTTCACCGGGGACCTCCTGCCGCGCGTTGCCGCCGCCGGGGCCAGCCTGATCGAGATCGGCTTCCCGTTCTCCGACCCCATCGCCGACGGGCCGACCATTCAGGCGTCGTACACCCGGGCACTCTCGAAGCGGGTCGCCCTGGCCGACATCTTCGCCACCACCCGCCGGGCCAAGGAATTGGGCGTCGGCGTGCCGATGGTGGCGATGGCGTCGTACTCGTTGATCTGGAAGAAGGGGCCGGAGGCGTTTATCACCGAAGCCCTGGCCGCGGGCATCGTCGGGGCCGTCGTGCCGGACCTGCCCGTCGAGGAGGCCGCCGACCTCGGGGCGATTGCGAAAGACTTGGGGTTCGCGCTGACCCTGCTGGTCACGCCGACGACCTCGCCGGACCGGGCGGCCAAGATCGTCGCCGCGTGTACCGGGTTCGTGTACGTCGTCAGCCTCGTCGGCATCACCGGCCAGCAAGCGACCGCCGCGCCGCCCATCGAAGCGATGATGTCCCGGCTGCGGTCGATGACCGACCGGCCGTTGTGCGTCGGCTTCGGGGTCAGCCGGCCGGAGCACGTCCGGGCCTTCGCGCCGCTGTGCGACGGGGTCATCGTCGGCACGGCCCTGGTCAAGCAAATCGAGACGGCCGGCAGCCCCGACCGGCGGGCGGCGGCGGACGCGGTGGTCGAATTGGTCCGCGAACTCGCCGGTTCGCTGCCGGCGTGAAGCCGAAGCGTTCGTCAATCCGGGGACTGTCGCGGTTCCCGACAGGCGAACCGGAAAAACCGGCCCGCGTTTCCACATCGCGTTGCGGTTTCGGAAAAGCAAACGCATAATGGGCCTCACGAGCCGCTCGGATGTGGCAACAAATATCCTCCCGCTGTGGAATGGGCGTGACGCGATGGCCGACCGGACCGACGACGGCGACATCTTCCAGGCGAGCGGCCACTTGCGGATCGACGTGTGCGACGCGGCGACGCTGACCGCCCTGCGCGAGTCCCTGACCTTCGCCCGGCTGACGAACTGGGACAGCCTGCGGACGCCGCACCTGTTCATGGGCCTGCTGCACGTCGCCGACCCCGGCGTGTTCAACTGGGCGAACCGCCTGAACGCCGACCTCGGCAAGCTGCTCAACCAGTTCCGCGACCTCTTCTACCAGGACAGTGAGCCGGTCCCGCCGCTGCTGATGCACCGCGAGTTCCTGTCGGACAACGTCATCCGCGTCCTCCGGGACTCCTCGGCCCGCGCCGCCGACCTGGGCCGGGACATCTTCACCCCGATGGACCTGCTCATCACCCTGTTCACGGTGCCCAACAGCATCGTCGCCGAGTGCTTCGAGCGGATCGGCGTGACCGCCGAACGCCTGACGCACCTCGCCGTCCTGGCCGAGCAAGAAAGCTCGGGCGTTTGAGGAAAAGTGCAAAGGTCAGAGTGCAAAGTGCAGAGTGAAAACGCGATCCGGTTTTCACTCTGCACTTTGCACTTTGCGTTTTGCACTCCCGACCGGGCTTTGGTAAAGTCGAAGCTGACTTCTCCCCGATTACCGCCCCCCCCCGGTTGTGCCCGTCATGCTCGTCCGCCTCCTCGCCGTGGCCGCCCTCGCGGTCGCCCTCCCCATGAAAACGCCCGCCGCCGAGTTGCCGCCGAACTTCGTCCAGAAGTCGCACGCCAACGCGGACGGCACGATGTCGCCCTACGTCGTCTACGTGCCGCCCGGGTACGATGTCGCCAAGCCGCTGCCGGTGATTCTGTTCCTGCACGGGGCCGGCGAGTCGAAGGGCGGCGGCAAAATGCCCATCGAGCAGGGGATTTGCAACGGCCACGTCCAGAAGCAGGTCAAGCGCTTCCCGGCGGTCGTCGTGATCCCGCAAGTCGAAGAAAAGTCCGCCATCCTCGGCCGCTGGATGCCGAAGTCCCCGGACGGCCTGCGGGCGATTGCGATGCTCGACGCGACGATCGAGGAGTACAAGTGCGACCCGGCCCGGCAGTACCTGACCGGCATCAGCATGGGCGGGTACGGCTCCTGGGCGATGGCCGCGGCGTACCCCGAGCGGTGGGCGGCGGTCGTGCCGATTTGCGGCGGCGGCACCCCGGCCGACGCGGACAAGATCAAGGACCTGCCGATCTGGGTCTTCCACGGCGACGCCGACGGGGCCGTCAAAGTCGAGAAGTCCCGCGAGATGATCGCCGCGCTGAAAGCCGCCGGCGGCAAGCCGCGGTACACCGAGTTGGAGTACGTCGGGCACAACAGTTGGGACCCCGCCTACGCCGTGGACGAACTGTACTCGTGGATGTTCGCGCAGAAGAAAGCCGCCAAAGCGAGCCAAGAGCGTTAGCGACTGGTGTCTCATGGCGAGCCGGAAGCGTAAGCGACCGGAGTTCTTCCTACTCGCGTCGGTAACGCGGAACTCCGGTCGGTAACGCGGAACTCCGGTCGGTAACGCTACCGGCTCGCCTTGAATCCGCGACGGCTAACGCTCTTGGCTC
>JANYHV010000496.1 GCA_025362195.1 Fimbriiglobus sp.
TCACTCGGCCGCCCCGTCGTCCGGCGCGTCGAGGGCCTTCGTCAGCGGCGACATGGCCTTGCGGAGCAGGTCGCGCATCTGGCCGAGGTCGGGGGTGATGCCGGTGAACAACTCGAACTGTTTCGCCGCCTGCCGGACGAAGAGATCGACGCCGGTCAGGATCAGGCAGCCGCGCTCGCGGGCCTCCCGCACGAGCAGCGTGTTCTCCGGCGTGTACACCGTGTCGAACACCGACAGCCCCGGCTTCAGGAAGCTGACGTGAACCGGCGACTCGTCGGTGTTCGGGGTCATGCCGACCGGCGTGCAGTTGACGACGATGTCGCACGGCAGCACGGCGTGCCGGGCCTGCCAATCGACGACCTTGCACCCGACCTCCGCGGCCAGTGCCGTGGCCCGCTCGAAGCCGCGCGACGCGATGGTCACCGCGGCCCCCTCCTTGTGCAGGCCGTGGGCGATGGCCCGAGCCACGCCGCCGGCCCCGAGGACGAGCACGAACTGCCCACTCAGTGTCAACAATGGCCCGCCCGTCGAGCGCTCGACCATGTGGGCCTTGAGCGAATCGACGGCGGCGGTGAAGTCGGTGTTGGCCGCGAAGAAGCTGCCGTCTTCCTGGCGGATCAGCGTGTTCGCCGCGCCGGACTTGGTGACGTTCGGCTCGGCACTCGTCGCCAGCGCGGCCGCCGCCTCCTTGTGCGGGATGGTAACGCTGTAGCCGCTCACCGGCACGCCCACGAAGGTCCGCACGCCGTCCTCGAACTCGTCCTTCGGCACGCGGAACGGCAGGTAGATCGCGTTCTGCTTCATCCGGCCGAAGGTGTGGTTGTGCAGCACCGGGCTGAACGAGTGCCCGACGGGGTCGCCGAGCAGGCCGAAGACCTTCGTGTCGGCGTCGATCATCCGCACCGGGTAGGTGGTCCGCAACTCGCTCAACGACGGCAGTCCTGGGGCGACGCCGCGGTCCTTATTGAAGGCCGCGTAAATCCACGGTGCCCCGGCCTTGAGCGCGAGGAACCGCGTCGGGAAGCCGAGTTCGCCCATGCAGAACGCGACCGTCGGCTTGGTCGCCCGCCGCATGATGTCCAGCACGGCCAAGTTGTCCGCGACACTGTTGGCCATGACCGCGATCTTGTACACGTCGCCGTCGAGCTTGGTCATCTCGTCGTAGATGCCGTCGAGGTCGGCCGGAGTTTCCTTCATATTGTGGTAGCTGACGACCCGCTTGACGGTGCCGAACCGGCGGAGCGTCGCGGCCACGTCCATCTCGACGTCGATCCAGTCGAACTGGCCGGAAGTGATGGCCTGCCGCATGAGCATTTGCCGCTGGGCTTCGGTCCCGGACCAGCGGCCGCCGTCGGCCGGGCGGCGGAAGGTGGCCATCCACGGGCACCCCTTGAACGGGGCGAGGCGGGTGAAATCGACGGCCTTGGCGATGAAGTCGAGGCGGACCTCCAGGAACTTCCCGCCGCGCTTGACCGCTTCTTGAAGCTCGGCCTGCATCATCTTGTGCCGGGTCCGCCCGACGACGACGCAGACCCGATCCGGTGCCAGAGTCATGACCCACCCCACGCCGTGCCGCCGAGAGAGATTTTCCCTTACGGTACGACACCGGTACCCTCGGGGAAGCCCCTGCCGCGATTGACGTGAGGCCGGCGCGGTCGATAAGGTGTGCCCACCCGCACCCCCGCCACCGCAACCCGCCCCGGAGTCCCCCGATGGCCCGCAAAGCTGCGAACGCCGCGCCCCCGGCGGCCGAACCCGAAGCGCAAGCCGCGATGCAACGGCCGCCGGCCGAGGTCGCGTTCGCCGGGGAGTTGGCGCGGCTCAAGGAGGCGGACGCGGCACTCCCGAAACCGGTCGGCTGGGCGATGACCCCGCGGTCGGTCGTCGATTTCATCCTCGGTGACCCGACCCGCAAACTGACACCCAAGTTCGTCGGCCGGCGCAACTTCCTCGAACGCTGCGTCGTCGCCCTGGCCACCAACCGCGGCCTGATGCTGATCGGCGAACCGGGGACCGCGAAGAGTTGGCTGAGCGAACTCCTCGCCGCCGCAATCTCCGGCGACTCGACCTTGACCGTCCAGGGCAGCGCCGGAACGACCGAGGACGCCATCAAGTACTCGTGGAACTATGCGCTGCTGCTCGCCGAAGGGCCGTCGCCGCGGTCGCTGGTGCCCGCGCCGATGTACCGCGGCATGACCGACGGGAAGATCGTCCGCTTCGAGGAGTTGACCCGCTGCCCGCTCGAAATGCAGGACGTGATGCTGTCGATCCTCAGCGACCGCGTCATGGCGATCCCCGAGTTGCCGGACGACGCGCGGTCGCTGTTCGCCCGGACCGGGTTCAACGTCATCGCCACGGCCAACACCCGAGACCGTGGCGTCAACGAGATGTCGGCCGCGTTGAAGCGCCGCTTCAACTTCGAGACGGTCCACCCGATCGCCGACATCCGCGACGAAATGGCCCTCGTCCAGCGCGAGACGGACAAACTGCTCGCCCGCGCCGGGGTGCCGACGATGCTGACGCCGGACATGACCGAAATCCTCGTCGTCGCCTTTCACGAACTCCGCAACGCGAAGGAAGAAGGCGGTAAGGCGCTGGAACCGCTCACGACCGCCATGAGCACCGCCGAGGCGATTGCGACCGGCTATTCGGCGGGGTTGCACGCCTGGTTCTACGGCGGCGGTCCGGCCGGGGCACGGCACCTCGCCCAGCACCTCGCCGGCACGGCCTTGAAGGATTCGCCGGACGACATCAAGCGGCTGCGGCACTACTTCAACCACGTCGTCAAGGACAAAAAGGGCGAGCTGTGGCGGGCACTTTACGAGGCCCGCGACGAACTCCCCGACGGCAAGCCCGGCTGACGCCCGCGCCACCACACGGCCACGAGCACGCCGAAGGCCGTGAGGCCGAGCACCTTCCCCGGCCACGTCCCGTACACGACCGTGGCGTTGAAAACGACGAAGGCGACGAAGCCGCGGGTCAGGGTGTGAAGCCGCCGCCACGGCAGGCCGCACGCCCCGATGATCGCGTCGAAGACCCAGAGCACGACGACGGCGTAACTCACGTACAACCCGGGGCCGAAGCCGCTCACCGCTTGCGTGTGGGCGAGTGCGTGCGCGTGGGACCAGCCGTGCGCGACGCCCAGCGCCACCGCGGCGTGGCCGGCCATCGCTACCGCGGCGAACACCCAGGCCCAGGCGTTGCGGCTCCACTCGGCGGCGACCCACCCCGCGACGACCAGCCAGGCCGACACGAAAACCGGGTCCACGCCCAACTCCGCGAGGCCGAACGCGACCAGGGTCAGCGTCAGTCCGACGAGGAGCCAGAGCCGCCCGAGCCGCCGCGCCGGGAATTGAACATTGCCGGACTGGCCGTAAGTCATCACCGAAATGCACCCTCTCTCGCAGCGTACCCCAAGGATGATTTATGGCACGGCGAGCGAAAATCGTAGCAACCCTCGGGCCGGCGACCGACGCGCCCGGCGTGTTGGAGCGGCTGATTCAGGCCGGGCTGGACGTGGCCCGCATCAACTTCTCGCACGTCGATGACGAGGCGACCCCCCTGCGGCGGATCGCCCAGGTCCACGAAACGGCGGCCAAACTCGGCCGCGTCGTCGCCGTCCTGGCCGACCTGCCGGGGCCGAAACTCCGCGTCCGCATTACCGCCCGGCGAATGCTCGTGGTCGGCGAAACGGTCACCTTCCCCTTGCGCGGGGTCGAGCCGCGCGACGGGGACATCCCGATCACCGACCCCGAGGTGCTGCCCGACCTGCTCCCCGGCCACCGCATGTTGTTGGACGACGGCAAGCTGCAACTCCGCGCCGGCTCCGTGTCCGGCGGCCGCCTGAGTGCCGTCGTCACGGTCGGCGGCGAGTTGAAGGAGAACAAGGGCCTGAACCTGCCCGACACGCAGGTCAGCATCCCGGCCGTGACCGACCGCGACCGCGTCGCCCTCGGCATCTGCGCGAAGACGCAAATCGACTGGCTGGCGATGTCGTTCGTCCGCGGGCCGACCTCGGCCGATTACCTGCGCGACGCCGCCGCGGCCGTGGGATTGATGCGGGTACCGATCATCGCCAAGATCGAGCGGCCGGAAGCCGTCAGCAAGGCCCGCGAGATCATCGACGCCTTCGACGGCGTCATGGTGGCCCGGGGCGACCTGGGCGTCGAACTGCCGTTCGAGAAGCTGCCGCCGATCCAGAAGCAGATCATCGCGGCCGCACGGCTCGCCGGCAAGCCGGTGATTACGGCGACGGAAATGCTCGAAAGCATGATCAAAAGCCCCCGGCCGACCCGTGCCGAAGTGTCGGACGTGGCCAACGCCATCTTCGACGGGACCGACGCCGTCATGCTGTCCGCGGAAACGTCGGTCGGCGATTACCCCTACGAGGCCGTGCGGTCGATGGCGGGCATCGCCGAGGAGGCGGAGAACTCGATGCGGCTGACCGGCGGCAGCTTCCAATCGACGAACGTCCTGCGACCAGGCGAGAGCATCGAAGACTCGCTGGCCCTGGCCGCCTGCCACCTGTCGGCCGAGGTGGCCGCGGCGGCGATCATCACCCCGACGCTGTCCGGCCGCACGGCCCGAATGCTCGCCCGCTACCGGCCGGCGGCGCGGATCGTCGCGCCCGCGCCGCACCCGGCGGTCTTGCAGCGCATGGCGATCGTCTGGGGCGTGCAGCCGGTGCCGATGATGCCGCTCAAGCCGGGCGACGGGCGGATGACGGCGGCCGTCCGCGACGCCTTTGCCGCGGGCGCGGTCAAAGTCGGCGACCGGGTGGTCGTCTTGGCCGGCCACCCCATCGAGGGCGAGCCGAGAATGCCGACGTTACGGGTCGTGAAGGTCGGCGAAGCCGGCGCGTCGCTGGAGCCTTAGACCCGTCCGCGCGGTTACCCGCGTCGCACCCGTCGGACGAGTCCGCGTCAAGATTCCGGGGCCGGGGGGAACCACTTCCCCCCGGCCGTTCTCTATTGCTGGCGATTCTCTCAAGTCCCGGTCGAACACATCTTCAACGACCGCTAACGCAAACCCGTGACCGACTTGCACCGAGTTCTCGCACCCGTTCGGCCGCCGGCGGAACGACTCCCCCGCACGGCCGGCACCAACGGCACGAACGGCACCCCGACGGAGCGACACCCCGATATGACGCCGCAGCCCCCGCGCACCCGCCTCCGTTGTGATACACTCGAAGCCCGCGAGAACCCCGCGCCGCTGCTGGCGGAGAACTTCGACGCCTTGAGGCCGCCCATGACCGCGTTCAACTGGAGCTACTGGGGCACCGGCAGTTACGTGACGACGAAGATCGTCGCCGCCTCGGCCGCCGTCTCGCTCGCCTCGACGGGGGACAATTCCGCTCAGTCGCGTTACTTTTCGACCGCGCCCCAACCGGCGGACGCGACCGTCTCCGTCAAAATCTACTCGAACACGCCGACCCCGGCCGTCGTCCTCGCCCGCGGCCAGAACCTGACGACACCGGCCGGGTCCTACGTCGGCGCGCAGGTTCGCACCGGCGGGATGCAGGTCGATCTCGTCGACTTCCACGCCGACCGGGCGACGATCCTGGCGACGCTGAAAGTCGCGCAACCACTCAACGGCGTCTGGCTCGACGTGACCCTCAAACCGGTCGGCACGGCCCTCAGCGCGAGCATCCGCCGCACCGACACGAACCAATTCTTGACCGCCGCCGGCACCTGGCAAGCCGCCGCGACCGACGCTTTGAAGACGACCGTCGCCCCCTGCTCCGGCCTCGGTTCGGTCGGCCTCGGCCGCGCCCCCGGCGGCGCGGGCATGTCCTTCTTCGACGACATCCGCGTCGAAATGCCCGTCCCGACCGTCGTCAAAGTCACCTTCGACGACACGCCCGTCGGCACCCGCCCGGACGGCTGGAAGGGCTACGTGAACGACGGCACCGCGGGATTTGGTGTGACGGCCGCCCGCGCGAGCAAGTCGCCCGGCTACACGGCCACCGGCGGCACCAACACCGTGGCCCGGAGTTGGTACGGCACCGCACAGCCGGCCGACGTGCAAGCGTCCGCGTCGCTGTACGCCGACACCCTGGTCCCCGGCACGCTGTTCGTCCGCGGGGCCGACCTCGACACCGCCAAGCCGACCTACTACGGTCTCACGGCGACCCGCGGCCTGGAAGCCCGCATCGTCAAAGTCGTGGACGGCTCCCCGACCACGCTCGGCACGATCAAGTCGAAGGACTACGTCAGCGGCGTCTGGCTGCGGTTGACGCTGACCGCCAGCGGCGGCACCTTGCGGGCGGTGATTTCGCGGACCGACTCCGGCACCTGGCTGACGCCCGACGGCACCTGGGCCGATACCCCGCAACCGGCCCTCGAAGTCGCCGACGCGACGCCGATCACGGCGGGCGGGTTCGTCGGCCTGCAGCGGAACGCCCTCACGGCCGGGCCGGTCACCTTCGACGACGTGGAGATTCGCGGCGGGGCACTCGCCGCCGGCCCGCAAATCACGGTGACGGCGTCGCAATCCGGCACGGCCTACGCCGGGGACGTGACCTTCACGGCGACCGACCCCGGCAGCGCGACCCGCCGGGTCGAGTACCGGCTGAACGGCAAGCTCGTCGCCGCGGCATTGAAGACGCCGACCGGGTACACCCTCGACACGACGATGCTCGCCAACGGCGCGCAGACCCTCGCCGTCCGGGCGATCGACGACCTCGGCAACCCGAACACGGTCACGCTCAACTTTACGACCGCCAACGCCAACCCGACACCGCAGCCGGCACGGCCGAACTTCCCGCGGAAGCTGCCGAACATCCGCATCGCCCAACTCGCCTACGACGGCAACCCGCTCGGGGCGTTCGAGCAGGCCCGGTTGAAGGACAGCGTTGACCTCGTCATCCCGAACCCGAAGTACCTGTCCGCCATCGACGCGGCGTCGCCGGCCACGCCGCAGGCGATTTACTCGAACATCTCGAACCTTTACCAGGGCTTGCTCACGAACTGGCTCGGGTACGCGGACGCCAACAAGGCCGACCGCGAGGCGGCGTTTTACCACGTCACCAAGGCGACCCCGTTCACCGGCAGTAGCCCGTCGTCCCAGCCGGTGACTTGGTTCTGGGGCGTGACCCGTGCGGCCAACGACGGCAGCAGCCCGACCGACATGACCTCCGCGGCCCGCGGCGGCCGGGCGACCGGCGTCGAGTTCGGCGGCGTCGGCACCGCCGTGTCCGTCGGCTACCCCGAGAAATTCATCGAATTGAACCTCGACCTCGCCCGCCCCGCCGCGGCCGGCTGGCAGGGCGTCGTCGAGTACGCGACCGCCGTCGATGGGTACGGCCGCGCCGTTGCCTGGAAAGAGTTGCCGCCGACGGCCGACGGGACGGCGAACTTCACCCGCACCGGCAAGCTCGCGTTCACCCCGCCGACGGACTGGGTGACCTCGCGGGTCGGGGACGGCGACAAACTCTTCACGGTCCGCGTCCGCACGACGGCCGGCGGTTCGGCGCAAGCCCCGGTGGCGAAGACGGTCCTCGGCCGCGACTACGTGACCGCCGACGGCAAGGCGGCCGGGACGATCCCGACCTTCGACTACGCCGCCGACAAAAACGGCGACGGCTTCCTCAGCGACGCCGAATACGCCGGCCGCGCCGCCGGCAAGGACGCCCGGTTCGTCTACGAATCGCGGTTGTTCTACCCGTACTACGGGCAGATGCGCTTCGTCACCAACCCGTCGAGTGCGGCCGTGCGGAACTGGGCCGTCGCCTACCACCAGCAGCAGCTCGCGCAAAACCCCCTGGCCGACGGCGTTTTCCTCGACAACTCGAACGGCCGGCTGCCTCTCAACGGCGCGTCGGTCGCCGAGGTGACGGCGACGTACAGCACCGACTACGCCGCCGTCGTGTCGGCGATCACCCGCAAGCTCGGGGGCAAGATCGTCCTCACGAACACGTCCGGCGGCAACGCCGACGCGACGCCGGTCGCCGCCGTCTCGACCGGCGTCTTCGAGGAGTTCGTGCTGCGGCCCACCGAGGCGAACTGGTCGGGCTTCAACGACGTGGCCAGCCTCGTCAAGAGCCGCCTGGCGTCGGACAGCCCGTCGCCCTATGTCATCCTCGACAGCCACCCGGGGTCGTTCCCGGTCGGCACCGACCGCGTCAAGATGGGCACGCTGGCGTACTACTACCTGGTGTCCGACCCCGACAAAACGATGCTCATGTTCTACGGCGGCTTCTCCCCAGCCGCGCCGTGGGCCGACACCTGGATCGCCGCCGTGGCCACCGACCTCGGCAAGGCCAAGGGCGCGTTCACGACGCTGGCCACCGGCAAAGACCCGCAGAACGCGGCCCTCGACTACAAGGTCTACCGCCGCGAGTTCGACACCGGCATCGCCCTGTACAAGCCCCGCTCGTACACGCTCGGCCAGGGCACCGGAACGACCGACGACGCCACCGGCACCACCCACGACCTCGGCGGCAATTACCGCGTCCTCCGCGCCGACAACACCCTCGGCCCCGTCGTCACCAGCGTCACACTCCGCAACGGCGAGGGAACCGTGCTGGTGAAGGCGTAATGCGTATGACACGCGATGATGTTCACCAGGCACTCGCCCGCCTGCGCAACTCAGCCAGCCCGGCAGACTACGAGGCCAAGGCTCACGGCTACCGCCTGCACCCGCCCCTATCCGAGGCGGAAGCACTCGCTGTCGAGGAACGGCTGGGAGTCCGGTTGCCCGCGGAGTACAGGGAGTACGTGACGCTGATTGGCGACGGCGGCGCGGGACCGGGTTTCGGCTTACATTCCTTGCGTGAACTGATGGCGAAGGGCGTCAAAGCCCGGCGAAAGTCGAGGGATGAC
>JANYHV010000007.1 GCA_025362195.1 Fimbriiglobus sp.
TGGTTCGGGCCGTTCCCCTACGAGCACTTCACGATCGCCGAGAGCTACTTCGGCTGGAACGGCAACGAGTGCGGCGGCCTGGTCATGGTGGACGAGCGCGTCTTCGACATGCCGCACCTCGCCCGCGGCTACGTGGAGTACCTGGTGTCGCACGAGATTTGCCACCAGTGGTGGTACAACCTCGTCGGCACCAACGGCTACAGCGAGACCTTCATGGACGAGGGCGCGGCGACCTACTTCACGCACCGCCTGCTCGACGCCAAGGTCGGCCGCAACAACGAGTTCCTGACGTGGCCCGAGGGCGGCGGCTGGCTGCCGAACATCAAGCGCGAGAACTACCGCAACGCGAGTTTGTACGGGGCGATCCGCCGCCGCGACGCCCCCGCCGCCGCCGGGCCGCTGCCGGAGTTCGGCCACCTCGTCGGCCTGTTCAGCGGGGCCTACGACCGCGGCTCCAAAGTCTTCGCGCTCATCGAGGCCCGCTTAGGGGAAGCCGCGTTCCTGGACTTCACCCGCGAAGTCGTCCACAAGTACAGCTTCAAACTCCTCTCCGCCGAGACGCTCAAGACCGAACTGACCGCCTACGCCGGCCCGGCGACCGCCCCGCAGTGGGCCGAGCTGTTCGACCGCTGGGTCTACGACAAGGGCCTCACCGACTGGTCGGTCGATGGCGTCAAGGTCTCGCCGGCCCCGACCGTGGTGCCGCGCCTCGCCGGCGAGAAGCCGGTGCGGGTCGAGGTGACCGTCTCGCAGCACCGCGAGTACGACGAGCCGACGAGCCTCGGCTTCCAGTTCGCCGCCGGCGACGGCTACCCCGTCCGCGTGCCAGTCGGCAGCGTGCCCAACCCCGCCGACGTGGAGCGCTACAACCTCGAAGTCGTGCCCGACGCCAAGGGCCGCGTCGTGACCGTGCGTCTGAACCTGCCGGCCGCGCCCACGCAGGTCAAGGTGGACCCCGACGCGGTGCTGCTCGACGCGGACCCGAGCAACAACGTCTGGCACGACCGGCCGAACGTCAAGGTCGTGCCGTTCTACTCCTTCTTGCACGACACCGACTTGACCAACGACTGGGACCGCTGGAACGTGACCGCCGGGCCGTGGCTGTTCGGCCAGTTCTCACCCGACCCGTGGTACACCCGCGGGAGCCTCTTGGGCGTGCGGGCGGGGGCGTACCGCACGCAGACCTTCGCCGGCGGGGCCTACGCCGCGTTCCGCCCCGACTACCGCGACGTGGTCGTCGGCGTGGACGGTCTCATCGACCACTGGCCACTAGCGCGCACGCAGGTCGGCTTCAACGCCGAGCAGCGCGTCGCCGGGCCGTTCGGCAGCAACGACGGCGAGCGCACCGCCACCCGCGCCACGCTCTTCGGCCGCTACGTCTTGCAGTACGGCAGTAGCCTGTACCTGCCGCCGATCAGCTACGCCGAGGGCTTCACGAGCTACTCGGACAACTTCCTGCCGTTCGCCCGCGAGCGCGGCCCCGACGCCCAGCGGCCGCAGTGGACGTGGCTCAACGGCTTGCACTACCGGCTGAACTTGTACACGCCGTACTGGAACCCCGAGCGCGGCTTCTGGTTCGACGTGACCTACGCCGGCGGCGTCACCGACCTGGCCAGCCCCGACGGCGGCCGGACGGGGGCGCACCAGGTGAAGGCCGAGTTCGCCGTCGCGCGGAAGCTGCCCGACGGCCTCGGCTACCTGTCCGACGTGACCGTCGTCGGCCGCGCCGTGGGGCAGGCCGCGTTCCCCCAGCGCGGCGACTTCTTCGCCCTGGGCGGCAGCACGCTGTTCCGCGGCTTCGACCTGTCGCAACGGCAGGGGAGTATGCTCTGGGTCGCCAACGCCGAGGCGCGGCTGCCGATCCTGCGCAACCTGCACTGGAACTTCGCCGACGCGATCATCGGCGTCCGGCACGTCGATCTCGCGCCGTTCTACGACGTGGGCGCGGTGTACAACGACGGCCACCGGGTCGGCAACGTGGCGCACACGGTCGGAGCCGGGCTGCGCGTGGACCTGGCCTTCTTCGGCTTCATCGAGCGGGCCACCGTCCGCTTCGACGTGGCCAAGTCGATCAACAACGCGACACCGATTCAGTTCTGGTTCGGCGTCCAACACCCGTTCTGACCCGCCGGTTTGGGCGGACGCAAGCCGAGACTGCCGACTCGGCCGCCGGGTCGGCAGTATTACGGACGGTCGGGAAGATTTCGCCAATGGCAGCCGTTAAGGCTGCCATTGGGATGGAAGTGATGCCGCCCGCGCGGAAAAAGTGTCAACGTGGTCCCGGGGACTAGAACCGGTGTGCGGCCGCGAGCAGTGGGCCACTCGGGTTGCGTGCACTCGATTAGTCGTTGTTCAGTTCCTGGAGGAACGTGAGCGCCTGGTGGAAGGTCTTGCTGTCGTGTTGATACAGCACGGACGCGACGGCCTGCACGGTTTCGATGTCGTAGGTCTTGACCAGCTTGTTGATCTGCCGGGCGACTTCGACGCCGCCGAGGTTGCCGCCGCGGCTGCCGCCGGTGCCCTGGGCCTTCGACTTGATCTGGGACTTGTACGAAGAGAACTGGCCCGGGGGCATGCGGAAATCTTCGCCGTAATGGGACACGATCCAATCGACCCCATCTTGCGGTTTTTCGATGCCTTCGCCGATGGCGTGCTTGACCGCCTGGGTCTTGGTCATCTTCGGCTTCGGCTCTTCAACGGATTTCTTCGCCATGAACGTCTCCTTAAATATATCCTGGGTGCGAACTCTATTTAATCGCGTCGGCCAATCTCGACAAGCCGCGTGCATCGAATTCGTGCCAGAATTCTTGCCGCCGCTTCCAGGTATCCGTTCACGCCGTCTACTGTCGCGGGTGTAGGCGTGTAGCCGATCGGGTTAAAAGTTCGGTGCCGTGCCACCGCCCCCGACCGGTCGGACGTGGTCCCGTCGCCCGCCGGAACCGCCAGCACGGCGACGCGCTTTCGTCCACCAAACAGGGTGCCGGGGTTTTGGGAACGGGAGCCGACTCGTAGAAAATCCTCCCGCGGGGAGTCCCGCGAGACCCCGGAGTGTTTACGACATGGCCACGATTTTGGACGAGATCGTCGCGGCGAAGTGGCAAGCGATTGCGGCCGCGAAGGAACGCGTCTCGGCGGCGGCGCTCGAAGCCCGCATCGATTTCGCCGCCGCCCGCCGGCCGTTCGGGGCGGAGTTGAGGCGGGACGGGGAAGTCGCGGTCATCGCCGAGGTCAAGAAGGCGTCGCCGTCGGCGGGCGTGATCCGGGCGGACTTCGACCCGGTGGCCGTCGCCCTCGCCTACGAAGGGTCGGGGGCGGCGTGCCTGAGCGTGCTCACCGACGAGCCGTTCTTCCAGGGCCACCTCGACGACCTGCGGGCCGTGCGGCCGGCCGTCGGCATCCCCGTGTTGCGCAAAGAATTCATCCTCGACCGCTACCAACTCGTCGAGGCGCGCGAGGCCGGGGCGGACGCTGTGCTTCTGATCGCCGAGATCTTGCCCGGCGACGAGTTGAAGCGCCTGCACGCCGAGGCGCTCGCACTGAGGCTAGAAGTCCTCGTCGAATTGCACGACCCGCCGGAGTTGTCGCGGGTGTTGGATTGCGGGGCCAAGATCGTCGGCATCAACAACCGCGACTTGCGGACGTTTAACACCGGCCTCGACCGGACCCTCGAACTCGTGCCGCGCATCCCGGCCGGGGTCACGATCGTCAGCGAGAGCGGCATCCGCACGCACGCCGACCTCGTCATGCTCCAGCGGCACGGGGTTCACGCGGTCCTCGTCGGCGAGTCCCTGATGCGTGCCCCGGACATCGGCCGGGCGCTCGCCGCCCTACGCGGCCGGTAGGGGCGGCTCGTCGTCGTCGCCGGTCCAGAGCAGTTTGACGGCGAGGCCGGCCCAGAGCGCGAGCAGAATCCAGGTGTCGAGCGGCGAGTAAATCGTCGTGTTGATCGAGAGCTTCGGAGCGGCCGACGGCATCCCGCCGGCAATCGTGGCCGGAGTCCCGAGCCAGCCGAAGGTCAGCGAACCCTCCAGGGCCAGGCCCATGAAAAAGTTTTCCCAGAAGAGCAAGAGCGCTAAAGCCGTCGCCCACATCGCGTTGACGGAGCAGGTGCCGCGACCCTGTGAGCCGCCGGCCGGCACGAGGCGGTAGACGCCGCGGAACAATTGACGCGGGTCGGCCGCGAGGACGGCGAGCGGGGCGAGGGCCAGTAGCGTGTCGTAATACATGTACCGGTAGCAGCACAGGTGCGCCCCGAGCACCACGAAGCCGGCCGCCGGCCCGGTGACGGTGCCGGGCCGCCGGCGGAGCCGGTAGACCGTGGCCGTCGTGACCAGGACGACCACGAGCAGGGTGACGCACGCCCGGTGGATCGCCGGGTCGTCGCGCTCGCCCGGCGGCTTGGTGAAGTCGATCGTGGCGCGGCGGACGAGACCGGTCAGGTCGCGGCTCAGGGTGATCCAGTTTTCGTTCACGTTGTACGTCGCCGTCGCCTCGCGGCCGACGGCCAGCCAGTCGAGCCAGACCGGCACGCCGACGACCGGCAGCGTCAGCAGGACCGCGGCCGCCCCCGTCAGACACATCGTCAGGAGCATTCGCCAGCGGCCCATGACGAGCGGCACCACCAAAAATGCCACGGCCCAGACCGGCTTGAACGCCAGCAGCCCCCAGACGCCGCCGGCCCAGCCGTCGCGGTGGCTGACCACGAGCACCCACCCCCACAGCAAAATGTTGAGCGTAACGACCTGGTTCTGGCCGAGGTCGAGGCCGCTGCGGTACCCGGGAAACAGGAGCACCGCGAGCGTGGCCAGCGGCCACCAGATGCGGCCGCGAGCGATGCGCCGAATCGCCAGCCCGGCGGTGAAGGTCAGTGCCAGCGAGAGGTACTGCAAAAACTTGTACGCGGCTTGCGGGTCGTTGGTCAGCGCCAGCGGCGCGTACAGGAAGGCGTGGACCGGCGGGTAGAGGGGGCCGCCGACCGCCGGCCGGTTTATGGCTTCGACGAGTTGGGGGTTCAACTGCTCCGCGGCGTGGGCCGTCAATGCGGCGGCAACGAACGGGTGTTGCGAAACGAGCGGCAGGGTCGCGGCGGTCCCGGCGGGCGTCCACTCCGGGGCGTCGGTACCCATCACCCACGACATCATGCCCTCGGCGTCGTGGGCGAGCGGCTTGTCCCGGTCGGCGGGGGCGCGGCGGTGTTTCGGGAAGGCGGTGCGCGTTTGCGGGGCCTCGCACTCGGGCGGGAACGCCGCCCAGACGACGGGCCACTGGGCCTGCCGGTGGTACAGTTCGCGGCCGTGCCCGGTGACGAGCATCCGGCCCATGACGAACTGCCCGCCGAAGTCGATCTGGGCGTGGCCGGAGTTGCCGTCGGCGCGGACCTCGTGCGGCGGCGACGCGGCCGGTTTGGCGAACTCGTCGCGGGCGTGGTGAATGCGGCCCGACGCCACGACCAGGCAGACGGCCCAGGCCACGACCCGGGCGGCGACGACGGCCGGCCGGCGGACCGACTCGGGGAAGATTTTCGCCAGCGCGGTGGGGTCCAAGGCGGGTCCGGGTCAGGCGGTGGGGGGGAAGTCGGTCATCGACGCGAGGACGCTCCGCGGGTCGAGCCGGCCGGTCACGGCCCACTCCTCGGCGAGCGCGTTCAAGCGGTCCATCTCGGCCTGTAACGGCACGAGCGCCGCTTCCAGTTGAACCATCTTGAGGCCGGCGGGGATGGCCACCGGTTCGCCGGTGATGAGCCGCGCCCGGGTGAACGGCCGCGGGACGGCGAACCGGTCCCAGCTCTTCGCCCGCCACGCCCGCCGGAAGCCGACGCCGACGGGGACGACGAGCATTTCCGTCCGGGACGCGATGTAGACGACGCCGACCTGGGCGACGCGGCGCGGGCCGCGCGGCCCGTCCGGCGTCACGACGAGGTGCCGGTGGACGTCCTTGTCGCGGAGGATTTGCCGGATCGCTTCGACGCCGCCGCGGTTGGTCGAGCCGGCGACCATGCCCATGTGCACCGAGCCGAGAAGGTGGCCGAGGAGTTGGCCGTCGGCGTGCTTGCTGACCAGCCCGGCCATGTTCGGGTGGCCGAACTTGAAGATCGGCAGCAGCACGTACTCGTGCCACATCGAGAAGACGTACCGCTCCCCGAGCGCGATGTTCTCGGCCGGGATGACCTGCGTGCCGATGCAGAAGTAGTCGAAGCGGAGCGTGCGGACGAGGAGTTTCAACGCCAGGGCGGCGAACCGGCCGGCGAACCCGAGCAGGTACTTGTTGCGAATCTTCATCGCCCGTCGTCCCAAACGCCGGAGAAGACTTCGGTCGCCGGGCCGGTCATGAACACCGGGCCGGCGTCCTCGGACCATTCCAGTTCGAGGTCGCCGCCGGGCAGGTGCGCGAGCAGCGTCCGCCCCGTGCGGCCGGTCAGCACCCCGGCGACGGCGCACGCCCCGGTGCCGCAGGCGAGGGTCACCCCGCTGCCGCGCTCCCACGTCCGCACCGTGGCTTCACCGGGCGAGTGGACTTGCACGAAGTGGACGTTGATCCGGTTCGGAAAGACGGCCGCGTTTTCGAGGACCGGGCCGACGAGGTCGAGCGGCACCTCGGCCACGTCGCCGCAGTAAATCACGACGTGCGGGTTGCCCATCGACACGCACGTCATCCGCGGGTCGAGGCCGCACGCGGCCGCCCAGCCAACGGGCAGGTTCGGCGGCATTTCGATCAACGGCACATCGACCACCGGATCGCCCGGCAGGGTCGTCGGGACGCGGGCGGCGGCGAGGATCGGCGCGCCCATGTTGACGCGGACCCGCTCGGCCTTGCCGTTCCGCACTTCGAGATCGACGGTCAGCACGCCGCGGCCGGTCTCCAGCGTCAGTCGCGGCTTGACGGCGATGCCGTGGTCGTGGACGTACTTGGCCACGCACCGCAGGCCGTTGCCGCACATCTCGGACTCGCTGCCGTCGGCGTTGAACATCCGCATCCGGGCGTCGGCGACGACCGAGGGGGTAATCAAAATCAGGCCGTCGGACCCGATGCCGAAGTGCCGGTCGGAGACGCGGACGCTCAGCGCGGCGGGGTCGGCCGGCGGCGCTTCCGTGAAGGTACTGACGTAGACGTAGTCGTTGCCGAGGCCGTGCATCTTCGTGAAGCGCATGTCGCCGCCCGCCGGGGGAGTCCGTGTCAGCAGGAGGTTATAGCGACCGCGGCGACAACCACGCGGCGAGGTCGGCTTCGAGCCGCTTGACGAACAAGCTCCGCGCCATCACAAGATCGCACCCCGCCTCCCGCGCCGCCTTCAACCGCTCGGCATCGACGTGCGACCCGAAGGCGGTCACCCGCGGCATCGCCGGGCACCGGTCGCGTAGTGCTGCCAGTAACGCTGGCAGGTCGAGGCCGTCGTGGTGTAAGTCGAGCAGCACCCCGACGGGGGCGGTCTCGGCGAGAAGTTCGGCGAAGCGGGGGAGGTTGCGGGCGACGGCCACCGTCAGCCCGGCGGCGCGGGCGGTGCCGGTCACCTTGCTGGCGAATATCAGGTCGTCGCAGAGCATCAAGCCGGCGGCGGGCGGGGTCACGACTTGCCCTTGATGAGGTTGTCCTGGAGGAGTTTGACCGCGTCGGCGAGGCCGTCGTCGGGCTTCTTGTCCTTGAAGGCTTTGACCAGCGCGTCGCCGACCTTCTGGGCGAACTTGTCGGGGTAGCGCTTCCGCATCGCCTCGGGGAACTCGACGTGAATGACCCGCGGGTCGAGGGTCACGAGGATCAACACCCCGTCCGACTTGGCCGCCTTGAGCCGCTCGTTGCCCCACTCCTTGTACAGTTCCTGGCGCTCCGCCGGCTTGGCCTTTTTCGCCTTGTCGAGCCACTCGGCCGGGGCGGCGGCGTGCGTCTCGATCACGAGTTCGGCGTTCGCCTTGAACAGCTCGGCGAGTTTCGGTTCGAGCGCCTTGAGCTTCGTCGCGTCGAACACTTTGGCCGGGTCGCTCGGGGCGACCGGGTCGGTCCGCTTGACGACCGACTTGACCTCGTCCTTGCCCTTCACGTCCTTCACGTCGCGGGTGGCGAGGAGTTGCTTGACTTCGCTCGCGTCCACGAAAAAGCTCACCAGGGAGGCGTTCAGCGCCCCGCCCTGGGTGACGCCGACCAGTTCGCCCTTGTCGTTCAGGAGCGGGCCGCCGCTGTCCCCGGGGTTGGTCGGGGTGTCGGTCTCGATGACGCGGGCCTCGAAGTGCGCGGTCTTCGTCTTGCTCAATGCCGCCTGCCACTTCTTGCGGTACACCTGCCGCACGGTGCCGTTCACGTACCCCCACAGCGCCCCGGACTTGCCGGCGTTGCCGATGCTGTGGACCAGTTCGCCCGGCTCGGGGCTGCGGGCCGCGACGGCGATCGCCTTCACGCCCTCGGGCACGGCGTCGATCTGGATCACGGCCAGGTCGGCCCCCTTGTCCAGGGCGATCACCTTGCCGCGGACGCCGAGGCGCTTGGCGCGGTCGGTGTAGTGGGTCCGCTCGGGGATCGGCCGGCCGTCGCGGTACTCGGGGAAGTAGATCGTGACCCGCGGGTTCTCCTCGACGACGTGGTAGTTCGTCAGCACCAGTCGCCGGCCTGCGTCGATGAGCGTGCCGCTCCCGGTCGCCAGGCCGAGGACGCGGGTCGAGTGGACCCAGACCGTCGAGGCGACCGCCTCCTTGTAAATCTTCGCCCCGCCGGTCGCCTCCTGGGCCGCGAGCGCGGCCGGGCTGGCGAGCAGGAGCAGGACCGGCAGCCAACGCAGGGTACGCATGAGGCACTCCGTCCGGGGGGGGAACGACCGGGGCATTGTAGGCGTCGCCGGGCGCGGTCACTTGCCGATGCGGCCCGGCGGGGCCAAAACGGTGGCACCCCCCGAGTCCGGAGCCGAACGATGCCGACGCCCCCCGACACCGCCCTGTTCGCCGGCTGGGACTTCAGCACCGGCTCGGTCAAGGCCCTGGCCATCGACCTGCGCGGCGACACCGTCGCCGAGGTCCGCCTGCCGACCGACCTGTGGACCGACCGCGGCGTCAGCGAGTTGAACCTGATGATGCTCGAAGGCCAGGCCCGGGCGATCACCCGCGCCCTCGCCGCCGAGTTGCGGAAACTGGGCCGGCTGAACGACTGGGTCGCCGGCGGCATCTCGGCGACGCACCACACCGCCGGGCGGATCGACGCGAATAACAATCCGGTCCGCCGGGCCATCTGCTGGAACGACCAGACCCTCGCCAAGTACCACGCCGGGGGCGAAGCGCGGTTGGGCGGCCCGGAGCGGGTCAACGAGTTGATCGGCGGCCCGTGGGCGGTGCGGTACTCGCTCAGCCACCTCGTCAAGGACGAGCAGACGCTGAGCCGCGCCGACTGGCTGCGCACGAAGGGAATCCTCCAACACGGCACACTGGCGGCCGGGTATTTGACCGGGAACTTCGACACCGTCAGCGTATCGGCCGCGGCGTCCACCGGGCTGCTCGACCTGCGCACCGCGACCTGGCAGCCGGCGATGCTCGACGCACTGGCCGACCCCGAGTACCGGGCGCTGGCGGCCAAATGCCTACCGCGCGTGATCGACATGCACACGCCCGTCGGCCGGCTGTCCGAATCGACCGCCCTCGACGCCGGATTGCCCTCCGGCGTGCGGCCGTGGGTCTTCCCGACGCTCGACGACCAGGCGGCGGGGCTGGTCGGCGGCGGGGCGGTGGCGGACGGGCAACTGGCAATCATCCTCGGCAACTCGGCCGTCGTCAACTCGTCGTCGGCCCGCCCGCCGCAGTCGGGCAGCCTGGACGCGATGCGGTTGAACTGGGGGCCGTACTTGTGGATGCGCTGCTACAGCAACGGCGCGCAGTTCCTCGACCGCGTCGTCGGCGCGAACCCCGATTGGGCCGCGTTGGAAGCCGCCGCCCGCCAGATCGCACCCGGTTGTGGCGGGGTCGCGGTCATCCCGTTCGCCCTGTCCGAGCCGTCGGTCGGCGTCCATGTCCCGCGCTTCGAGTGGCTGCCGCACGAGCCGAACGAGCCGGGGGTGCGGTTGCGGGCGTCGTTCGAGGCGCTGGCCTACCTGATCGCGTTGGCGGTGCAAGAACACGAGGCGGCCGGGCAGACGATCACCCGCGTGACCGTGTCCGGCGGCATCGCCAAGAGCGACCTGATGGCCGAAATTCTCGCCAGTGTGCTGAACCGCCCGCTCGAACGGCTCGTCTCGGACGAAGGCCCGGCGCTCGGGGCCGCCGTCGTCGCC
>JANYHV010000045.1 GCA_025362195.1 Fimbriiglobus sp.
GTTTGATAGCGTGGCAAAGGATGCTGTGTGGCAGGACTATGCTGACAAGTTGATTCGTGAAAAATTACTAAAGTACTAACTACTAACCGGCGACGCCGGCCAGGACCTGGCCCTCGCGCTGCTCCGGGCGTTGCCCGGCTACCGCCCCGACCGCGGCCCGCTGGACGGCTACCTGTACGGCGTGCTGCGTCGCCATCACGCCAAGCTCCGCGGCCGCCGCCGCCGCCACTCGGCGACGGCCGAGTCCGAGGGCTTCGCCCGCGTCGCCGACCCCCTCACCGTCGGCGAGCGTGACGCCGACCTGCGGCTCGACGTGGCCGAGGCGATCGCCCGCCTCGACCCCGGCCTCGCCCGCCTGGCCGACGGCCTGCGGCTGTACAGCCTCGCCGAACTCGCCCGCGAGTGGCAGGTCCCGAGGACCACCCTGCAGCGCCGCGTCGAGAAGCTGCGGCTCGCGTTCGACCACCTCAAGAATGCGGGTGGCTCGTGAACGCCGCCCGAACCCTGCCGCCGCCCGGCGACGACCTCCGGGGCGACGCCTACCTCGACCACGCGGTCGGTCAGTGGGCCTGGCTGGTCCGCCCCGGCGAGGTCCGCGAGGCCCGCCTGCTGGGCGTCCCCAACGGCGACTACCCCGACCGCGCCTTCTGCGGCTACTTCGCGGGCCACCGGCTGCGCGACCTGGCCGCCGCCCTCGCGGGCTTCCGGGGCAAGCCCGCCGGCACCTACGTCACCTTGAACCCCGCGCGGCCCGACCTCGTCGCCCGCGCCGACCACCGCCTGGTCGCCGCCAAGTCCGGCGGGGCCACCAAGGACGCCCAAATCGTCGCCCGACGCTGGCTGCTCATCGACGTCGACCCCGAGCGGCCCAAGGGGGTCTCCGCGACCGACGCCGAGAAGGCGCTCGCCCGGGGGGTGATCGACGCCGTGCGCACACACCTCGCGGGCCTCGGCTGGCCGGCGGGCCTGCTGGCCGACAGCGGCAACGGCTACCACGCGTTCTACCGCGTCGACCTGCCCGCCGACGACGGCCGCCTGGTGGAGCGGGTCTTGAAGGCCCTCGCGGCGCGGTTCGACACGCCCGCGGCGCGGGTCGATCCGGTGGTCCACAACGCCTCGCGGGTCGTCAAGCTGCCGCTGACGTGGGCCCGCAAGGGGGACTCCACCGTGGAGAGGCCGCACCGCCGAGCGACGCTGCTCGAGGTGCCCGACGTCGAGGCCCCCGACGACATCGGCGTTGTCAGCCGCGAGCTGCTCGAGCAACTCGCCGCCGAGGCCGACGCCGCGCCCGCCCGGCCCGCGGCACCCCACTCGGCGGACCGCCCGGCCGGCCCCGCCTCGACCGAGTTCACGTCGCGGCTCGACGTCGGCCGCTGGCTCGCCGACCGCGGCGTCGGCTTCCGCCTCAAGCCCGGGCCGGACGCCCGCGGCCGCGACGCGTACGTGCTCGACCACTGCCCGCTCGACCCGACCCACGCCGCCCCGGACGCGTGCGTCATGCAGGCCGCCAGCGGCCAGCTGAGCGCCCACTGCTTCCACGCCAGCTGCGCCGGCCGCGGCTGGCAGGCGTTCAAGCTCGCCCTCGGCGCCCCCGGCCGCGGCCACTACGACCCCCCGCTGGGGCCGACGCCGTCGCGCAGGTCGAGGCCGGCCCCGGCACCGGCGGCCGGCACCCCTGACAACGGCGGAGACGACGACGACCGCCACGACGACGGCCGCGACGGCGGCGGCGGCGGCGATCCCGGCGACGGTCCGCCCGACGGCCCCGACGCCGACGGCGACCCGGAGGGCGGCGGCGTCCCCGCGATCGTCGTCAACGACCGCCAGCTGCCCGCGGTCACCGCCGACGGCCTCGCCGCCCTGGCCGCCGCCAACGACCCGCCCGCGCTCTTCCGCCACGGCGGCCACCTCGCCCGCCTGCGACTCCCCGCCGGCCGCCCGCCCCTGCTCGAGGCCCTCGCCGAGCCCGCCGCCCGCGGCGAGCTGGCCCGCGCCGCCACCTGGGTCGCCACCCAGCGCCACGCCCCGCCGCTCAACGTCAGCCCGCCGCTCGAGGTCGTCAAGGACCTCCTCGCCCGGCCTGACTGGCCCGGCCTGCCCCGCCTCGAGGCCGTCGTCGAGTGCCCGGCGTTCGACGCCGCCGGCACGCTGGTCGCCGCCCCCGGCTTCCACCCGGACTCCGGCCTCTGGTACGCCCCCGCCGAGGGGCTGGTCGTGCCCCCCGTCCCCGAGGCCCCCACCGACGCCGAGGTCGCCGCGGCCCGCGACCTGATCCTGACCGAGTGGCTCGGCGACTTCCCCTTCGCCGACGGGGCGTCGAGGGCGACCGCCGTGGCGGTCCTGCTGCTGCCGCTGGTCCGCCCCATGGTCGACGGCCCCACGCCGCTGCACCTCATCGACGCCCCGACCGAGGGGACCGGCAAGACGCTGCTGGCGAGCGTGCTGGGGGCCGTGACCCTGGGCCGGCCGCCGCACCCGGTGGCCGAGGGGCAGTGCGACGAGGAGTGGCGCAAGCGCATCACCGCGATGCTCGTCGAGGGCACCGCGTTCGTCCTCATCGACAACCTGGCCCGCGCGGTCGATAGCGCGGCCCTGGCGTCGGTGCTGACCAACGCCGACTGGTCGGACCGCATCCTCGGGGTGACGCGGATGGCCCGCGTGCCCAACCGGGCGGTCTGGGTCGCCACCGGCAACAACCCGTCGCTGTCGAAGGAGTTGCTCCGCCGCACGGTGCGGTGCCGGCTCGACCGGGGCTGCGAGCGGCCGGCCGAGCACGCCGGGTTCCGCCACCCCCGACTGCTGGCGTGGACGCGGGACCACCGCGGCGAACTGCTGGCCGCGGCGTTGACGCTGGTCCGGGCGTGGGTGGCGCGGGGGCGGCCGCCGGGCGGTGAGGTCATGGGCATGTACGAGTCGTGGGCGGAGGTCGTCGGGGGCGTCCTGGCCGTCGCCGGCATTGAGGGCCTATTGGACAACCGGGCGGAGTTCCAGGCGTCGCAGGGGGAGGCCCAGGACGAGTGGCCGGCGTTCCTGGCGGCGTGGGGTCGCGTGTACGGGGACCGCCCGGTGGACGTCGGCGCGCTCCACCAGCTGGCGGTGCGGGAGAAGCACCTCGACGCGGTGCTGGGCGACCGCGGGGAGCGGAGCGAGCGGACCCGGCTGGGCAAGGCGGTTAGCCGCCAGCTGAACCGCGTCACCGGGGGCGTGCGGGTGGTCGCGGCGGGGGCGAACGACAAGGGGCGGCCGACCTACCGGCTGCTCGCCGACGGTACGACACGCGTGGAGGACATCGCGGACACCATCGGCCGCTGAGGCGAGCCTCACGCCCGACACCTCTTCCGTGCGTCCGCGACGGCCGAGCCGACCGGACCCCCGACGGAGCACATCCCCCCTCGCCACCGCCGCATCGGCGGATCTCGTCCCACATCCAATGCCGCGCCGCGTGGTGCTTCTCGACCACGGCCGCGACCTTCCGCAAGGATCTCGCCCCGCATCCGATGTCGCGACGCGCCGCGGTACGTGCCCTCGACTGACCCCCGCGTCACGCCCGTCTCGTTGGGCTTTTGGAGTCGATACACCGTAAACCCAGTGCCACCTTGACTTTCGGCCGACCCGCCGCACTCCGCGTGGGCTTCCCTACGTTCCCGACGTTTCCCTACGTTGGGCCACAACGTAGGGAAGGGTTAAACCGTGTGCTGTAAGGGGTTTGCGCCGACCTTCCCTACGTTCCCTACGTTTGAGCCTACCCCCATGCGTGTGGGAGTATGTATCAGTATTATACACACGTCATCGCGTTACGTGTGTGTCACGCGTAGAGGGGCGGAGGGAGGCCCCCCAACGTAGGGAACGTAGGGAAGGCCGGCGCAAACCCCTGCCGCCACAGAGTTTAACCCTTCCCTACGTTTGTTCGCAACGTAGGGAAACGTCGGGAACGTAGGGAAACCGGTCGTGCCGGTTCTCCGGCCCGTCCCCAGTCCGGCGGAGGGCTCGCCGCGGCTGCCGGCCCCGTCACCGATTTCGACAATCCGCCGATTCGTGCGTCATTTCTCCCGCGGCCGGGCAAGTCTATAGTGTCGGAACTCCTGTAGCGATACACGGCCTGATCCCTCGGGGAACGGTCGGGACGCGGGGCACGCCCCCGCCGCCCCCACCCACCCCGAGGCCGAACGCCATGCTCGTCGAGATGCGCCCCACTCACTCGATCCGCCCGTACCCCGGCAACCCCCGCCGCAACGACGACGCCGTCGATGCGGTCGCCAGGAGCGTCACCGAGTTCGGCTTCCGCCAGCCGATCGTCGTCGACGCCGACGGCGTAATAATTGTTGGCCACACCCGCCACAAAGCGGCCCTGAAGCTGGGCCTGGCCGAGGTGCCGGTCCACGTCGCGGTCGGGCTGACCCCCGCGCAGACGAAGGCGTACCGGCTCGCCGACAACCAGACGGCGACCATCGCCACCTGGGACGACGACGCGCTCGTGACCGAACTGCTCGGCCTCCGCGAGCAGGGCTACGACCTCGACCTGACCGGCTTCGACGCCGGCGACCTCGACCGCCTGCTGGGCACCGGCGACGCGGCCCCGACGGGCGACCCCGAGGCCGTGCCCGAGCCGCCCGCCGAGCCGGTCACCCGCCTGGGCGACCTCTGGCTACTCGGCGACCACCGCCTGGTGTGCGGCGACGCGGCCGACCCCGCCGCCTACGCCCGGCTGCTCGAGGGCACCCCCGCCGACCTGATCTTGACTGACCCGCCCTACAACGTCGCCTACGCCGGCAAGACCGCCGCCGCCATGACCATCGCCAACGACGACCTGGACCCCGAGGCGTACCGCGCCTTCCTCGCCAAGTGCCTCGCCGCGGCGATCGCCGTCGTGAAGCCGGGCGGCGGCTTCTACGTGTGGCACGCCGACCTGCACGGCCTCGCCGTCCGGCTGGCCTGCGACGACGCCGGGCTGGCCGTGCGGCAGTGCCTCGTGTGGGCCAAGCAGGCCTTCACCTTCGGCCGCCAGGACTACCACTGGCGGCACGAGCCGTGCCTGTACGGCTGGAAGGAAGGCGCGGCGCACCAGTGGCTCGGCGACCGCGCGCAGTCGACGGTGCTGGAGTTCGACCGGCCGGCCAAGAACGGCGAGCACCCGACGATGAAGCCGGTCGCCTTGTTCGAGTACCTGGTGCGCAACTCGTGCCCCGAAGGTGGCACTGTGCTCGACCCGTTCGCCGGATCAGGTACCGCGCTGATCGCCGCCGAGACAATGGGACGCCGAGCGGCGCTGCTCGAACTCGACCCGCGGTACTGCGACGTGATCGTGAGGCGCTGGGAGCAGTTCACCGGCAAGGCCGCCGAGCGGGTGCCGACGACCGCCTGACGACGACCCGTCCCGCGGACCGGACAATACCGGCCAGAACGTCCCATTTACTCCCACCCCGCCCCCGAGGCCGCCCGTGACCAAGCTCCGCAAGGCCGACGACCCGCTCCTGCTCGCCCTCGCCTGCGGCCTCTCCGCCGAGCAGGCCGCCAAGCAGGCCGGCGTGAGCGTGAAGACCGCCTACCGCCGCCTCGGCGACGCCGACTTCGCCGGGCGGCTCGACGACCTCCGACGCGACCTGCTCGCCCGCGCCGCGGCCATGCTCACGGCCGCCGCGGTGGAGTCGGTCCGCACGCTCGCCGACCTGCTCAAGCCCGCCAACGCCCCGGCCACCCGGCTGAACGCCGCCCGGGCGATCCTCGAACACGGCGTCAAGCTCCGCGCGCTCGTCGAGGTCGAG
>JANYHV010000276.1 GCA_025362195.1 Fimbriiglobus sp.
TCCAGTTCCGCGGCGTCCTCCGAGTACGCCCCCCAACGCGGAGCCGGAACCGCGACACGGTTGTCAACTCCGCTGTAGCTCCGCCGCAGGCGACTCTTGTTAGCCCGACGCGCTAGCGAGGGTCGATGGGTCATTGACCGCGTTCGGGGTCGTCGGCCGTGCGGTCATCGACGGCCACTTTGGCCTCGACCGCTCGACCCTCGCTAGCGCGTCGGGCTAACAAGAGTCGCCTGCGGCGGAGCTACAGCGGAGTTGACAACCGTGTCGCGGTTCCGGCTCCGCGTTGGGGGGCGTACTCGGAGGACGCCGCGGAACTGGACGCGTACGGGGTGTTCGCCGAAGCGTTCGGGAGCGGTTCCGGCGAAGCGTTTCGGCGGCAACACGGTGGCAAAAAGCGGGACCGACATTCTCCACAGCGGGTCACCCGCTTCTCAAAATTGAACTCCGCTCTAGCGAAATCGACGGCCTGTCTCACCGGGTCGGCGGCAAGCAGGCTCACGAGTCCGGCGACCGTGCGAACTCGATCGGTCCGACCCGGCGCGGCCGCACCTTCTCGGCCCCACGCTTACTGCGGGGCCTTCTCGGCGAGTTCGACGAGTTCGAGTTTGCCGACGTTGTCCCCCTGGCTCGCGCCGCCGACGAGGATCACGCCGGTCGAGAACGGGACGATGCGGTGGACCATGCGGCGGCTCGTACTCGCGGCCACCTTCTCCCACTTCTCGCCGGCCGCGTCCAGGCGGTGGACGTTGCCGTCCGACGTGCTGACGACGAGCCGCCCGCCGACGACCGTCGCCGCCGGGCTGAACCCGACGCGGCCGGCCCCGGGCAGGTCCGGGCCGCGGGCCCACTGCTTCGTCTCGGCGTCGAGGACGTCGACGCGCAACGACGTGGCCGCGTCGGCGTCGATGCCGCACAGGGCGTACACCTTGGCCCCGAGGACGGCGGCGGTCAGCGCCCGCCGGGCGAACGGCTGGGGGACGCTCTCCCACTTCGGCGCGGCGGCGGTGCGGTCGAGGATCAAGGCCGTGTCGTGCCAGACCGGTTTGGCCCCGCCGCCCTTCTGGTCCCACCCGCCGACGACGACGAGTTTGTCCCCGACGGCGACCGCGTCGTGCGACGACCGGCCGGCCGGGAGCGGGGGCAGCGCGGCCCACGCCCCGGCCTTGGGGTCGAACGCCGCGCACTCCGTCAGCGAGTGGTTGTCGGCCGGCGTGCCCGGGGCGTTGCGCGGCTGCATCCCGCCGACGCGGACGACCTGGCCGCGCTGCGTGACGAGGTTCATGCCCTGCGCGATCGGCCCGCCGGGGAGGGCCTCCCACTTGCCCCCGGAGCCGAGGTCGAGCCGGTGGAAGGTGCCGAGGACCGACCCGGTGTCGTAGCTGTGCGTCTTCCCGGCGTGCCCGCCGTACGCGTACAAGAACTCCCCGCAAACGGTCGCGCCGAGGCTGCTCACCGCGACCGGCAGGGGCGGAAAGCCGACCGGGGTGCCGGCCGCCTGGGCGAGGGCGAACGCGGGCAGTGCCAGCGCGACCAACGCGGACCACGAAAAGCGAGTCATCGGGAAACCTCGTGGGGAGTCGTTCGGGGAATGGGTCGGAGCGTCACAGAGTTTTGGCGACGCCGTCCTTCTTCTTGGCCGGCAGGAGCACGTCGCGGGTGAACTTCTCCCAGGCCCGGTCGTCCTGCAATTTCGGGTCGCCCTGCTTGAGCCGTTCGAGGGTGTGCGGCTCGTACTTGCCCCCCGCCGGCATCGCCTTCCAGGCGTCCAGGGTGAGCGGGGCCGAGTCCGGGGCCGGCGCGGCACTCCCGCCGCACCCGACCGCCAGGCCGACCAACGAAGCCGCGAACACCGTGCCGAAAATCCGTCGCGTGGGCATCGTGGTCGCTCGTAGAGTGAGGGAGGGTCGGTCGCGTCCGAGGGGTTTCGGCGGACAAAACCGGTGCTAATCGAGGGTGGCGACTTCGCCGCCGGCGCGGCTGCCGTAGGCGGTGTACGTGGCGGGGGCGATCGACTGGCGGACGAACCGGACCGACCCGTCGGTCAGGGCGAAGTTGCCGCCGCCGGAGTGCTCGCTGCGGAACGCGCCGTAGGGCGTCGTCGCGTGGTCGTGCTTGTTGAACGGGTGGAAGGTCGTGCCCCAGGCGTACCCGATGTACCCGTAGGCCCAGACGCCGCCGTAGCTCGCCGACGGCACGCCCCGCGGCTTGAAGTCGGTCTCGCCGACCAGGAAAGTGTTCGACGTGCCGTCGGTGATCGCGGCCATGTTCGTGGCCCGCACGTTCGGGCTGGTCGGCACGGTCGCCGGGCTGTTCAGCGGGATCGCCACCCCGTCGAACGCCGGGGGGGCCGACAGCCCCAGGGCCGACCAGTACGGGTAGACGGTCACGTCCGGCGTCCCCGCGGCGAACAGGTAACTGCAGTACGCCCGGTTCTCGGCCCCGCCCAGGGTGCCGGTCGGGGCGGTCATCGACGGGCACGTGTACGTCGGGATCAGCAGCTTTTGCAGGCTCCCGTTCGAGTACCCGAGGGCCGCCTCGGTGCTCGCGTCGTTCCGCGGCAGGGCCGGGTTCCACCGCTTGGCCACCGCGTCCTGTTCGAGGTACGGTAGGATCAGGATGAACCCGGTGACGTAGGTCGAGACCGCTTCGCCCGGCTGGCGGTCGAGGGTGCCGTAGGGGAACGTCTGCGTGGCGTCGTGGTACGCGTGGGTGGCCAGCCCGATCTGCTTCAAGTTGTTACTGCACTTCATCCGCGCGGCCGCCTCGCGGACCTTCTGCACGGCCGGCAACAGCAGGCCGATGAGCACGGCGATGATGGCGATGACCACCAGCAGTTCGATGAGTGTAAACCCAGAACGCAGTCGTGCGGTCATGATGCCATCCTCGCGGATCGGTGCCTGAGAAAAACGCCGGCCGGCGGGGCCGTGTCGTCGTCGGAATGGGCGGCTGTTGAGATTGCGTATCAGCAACACCGGCATGGTAGATGGTGACCAAACCCGGTGCAAGGGCAATGAGTACAAAAATTGTACTCTCTCGGCCGGCGCAATTTCAGGCCGTTCAAGCGACTCGGTCACGCACCCTCCGGGAGACCGATCTCAACGGTGCGAATCCGTCTCAAAAAGGATGCTCGCGGCGCAGATCGTGCGATGACTGTTGCGAGCGAATCTCACCGGCGGCGGGTTACCGGGACGGGCCGGCGAGTTGGACCTGGAAGGCGAGTTGTTCGAGCTGGATGGCCAGGTCCACGGCGACGACGCGGACCGTCGGCGGCGTGCGGAGCAGCACCGGGGCGAAGTTGAGCAGGCCCTTCACCCCGGCGGCGGTCAGCGCGTCGGCAATGGCCTGGGCCGGCTCCGACGGCACCGTCAAGACGCCCAACTCGATGCGGAGTTCGGGGACGCGGGTGGCGAGGGCGGCGAGCGGTTCGACGACCAGGCCTTCGACGAGGCGGCCGATCTTGGCCGGGTCGGTGTCGAACAGGGCGACGATCTGGAACCCCTGGTCCTGGAACCCGCGGTACCGCAACAGCGCCCGGGCCAGGTTGCCGACGCCGACCAGGCAGGCCCGCCACTCGCGGTGGATGCCCAGGGTCTTGCGGATGGCGTTGGCCAGGCCGGCCGCGTCGTACCCGACGCCCCGCTGGCCGAGGTGCCCGAGGGCCGCCAGGTCGCGGCGGACTTGCGCCGCACTGACGCCGACGGCGTGGGCCAACTCGACGCTCGACACCGTGCCGCCGTGGCGGGCGCTGGACCCGAGCGACCGCAAGTAGTGGCTGAGCCGCTGGGCCGTGGCCCGGGACAATTTCGCGTCGGGGGCGGGCGGGTCGTCGCTCACGACCGGCCGCCGGCGAACCGGGCCAGCACTTCGACGGCCGCGTGCAGCTGATCGACGGCCAGGAACTCGTCCCGGGTGTGCGCCTGGGCGATGTCCCCGGGGCCGAAGACGACGACGGGGATGCCGGCCTCGGCGATCGTCGAAGCGTCGGTCCCGTAGGGCATCGCCTCGACGCGGTGCGCGCCGACGACGGCGTCGATGGCCGCGCCGAGCGTGGCGACGAGGGCGGTCGAGCGGTCGGCACTGAGCGGCGGGCAGGCGAAGGCCGGCGGCAGCGACGCGAACGGCACCCCGGCCCGCTGCCGCACGAACGCCTCGACGGCGGCGATCGCGGCCGGCGGCGACTCGCCGGGCAAAAGTCGCCGGTCGAGTTCGACGCGGCAGTGGTCGGGGACCGTGTTCGGGCTGACCCCGCCGGTCACCATGCCGACGCTCAAACTGCCCGCGCCGAGGAGCGGGTCGCGCGGCCCGCGGCTCAACTCGCCGGCGTACTCTTCCAGCGCGAGAATGACCCTGGCCATACGGTAGATCGCGTTCACGCCGACCTCCGGGCGCGAACTGTGCGCCGCCACCCCGGTCGTTTCGAGTGCCCACCGCACGACGCCCTTGTGGGCACTGACGATGTTCAACGAGGTCGGCTCGGCGACGACGGCGAAGTCGGGCAGCGGGCCGGCGGTCGCCAGGTGTTTCACGAGGTGTTGAACCCCGAGGAAGGTGTGCTCCTCGTCGATGGTGAACGCCAGGATCACCGCCGCGGACCCGGGCGGCTTGGTCGTCACGAAGCGGGCGAACGCCGTCAACATCGCGGCCGCGCCGCCTTTGACATCGCACGCCCCGCGGCCGTACACCCGGCCGTCGCGCAGGTCGCCGGCGAACGGTTCGACGGTCATGCCGTCGGCCGGCACGGTGTCCTGGTGGGCCTCCCAGAGGACGGTGAACGGCGGGTCCGGCGGTGCGTACCAGGCGACGAGGTTGCACCGGCCGGGGGCGACTTCGAACCGCTCGACGGGCACGCCGAGGCCGCGGAGTTGGCCTTCGAGGTAGTCGGTGACGCGGGACTCGAACGCGAGGTCGGGCGGAACGTCGGTCCGGCCCATCGGGTTGACCGACGGCCGGCGGACGAGTTCGCGCAACAGTTCGACGGGCGACGGCAACGCCATGACGACTCGGACCCCCGGAGGCACGGCGAGACACCGCCATTTTACCCGGCGAACCCCGCCGCGCCAGTCGGAAAGTCCGGCCGGGCGGTCCTACAGCGGAGTTCGAGTGAAGTTAACGTGGCGTTGACCCCGTCGAACGCCACGGGCTTCGGCTCCGCCGCAGGCGACTCTTGTTAGCCCGACGCGCTAGCGAGGGTCGAACGGTCGAGGGCAAAGTGGCCGTCGATGACCGCACGGCCGACGACCCCGAACACTGTCGAGGACCCAGCGACCCTCGCTAGCGCGTCGGGCTAACAAGAGTCGCCTGCGGCGGAGCTAAAGCGGGTTTCAAGACGGCGTAGCGGCGGCTCGACTCCTCTGTAGCCGGCCGCTGTGATGCCGGTCTTACGCCCTGGGTCGTTGATACCCGGATGAGGCAGCGTAACCGGCCTCACATCGGCCGGCTACAGAAGACAAGAGTCGAGGGGCGTCGTCCTAAAACTTGCCGCCGGTCGGGGGCGGGGGCACGTCGACTTGCGGGATGACGAGGGGCGGCAGGCCGCCGACCGTCGGTGTCGGCACGACTGGCGTGTCTTTGACGCGGGACACCGGCAACGCCTCGACGGGGCGGGTCGTCGGCATCGGCTGCGGGGCACCCTTCGGCAGTTCTTGCGGCGCGAGCACCGGGGCTGGGGTCAAGACCGGGGCGACGGTCGGGGCCGGCGGTACGGCGGGGAACTTCGGCTTCGGCGGGGCCAGCGGCGGCTCGGCCGTCAGCAGCGTCGGCAGGGCCTTGCCGACGCTGTTCTTGATCGGCTGGAACCCGAGCGTCGGCTTGACGGCCGGCCGCTTCGACCCGGGCGCGTCGGTCTCGGTGGCGAACGGGCTGCCGCTCTCGGGCGTCCGGTAGCCGTTCAGGTGGTACTGGAAGAGTGACTTGCGGATCGCCTCGACGACCTTGGCGTCGGGGTCGCTCGCTTTGGCCGCTTCCATCGCCAGACCGGCCGGCTCGGACACCGGCTTCAAGTCGCCGAGGGCCTTGACCGCCTCGATGCGCACGGCCGGGGACGGGTCTTTCTGCAGGCTGGCCATCAGCCCGGGGATGATCTCCGGGTTGTTCCGCGGGTCCAGCCCCTTCAACTCGGTCGCGGCGGCGATCCGCTTGTCCTCGTCCGGGTCGGTGCGGAGGATTTCGACGAGTTGCTTGGCCCGCGATTGCGGGGCGTCGGCCTTCGCCTGCCGGCGTTTGAACAGCCCGAGGCCGAAATCGACCGCCGCCGCCGGCCGTTCGCCGACGAAGAGTCCGACCACGGCCGCCGCCAGAACGATTTTCCGAAGACGATTCATCGCAAAGCCCTCCTCACCCCGCGCACCACCGACCGGGGGACGCGACACGACCCGTCCAGGATACACACTGGATCGTCCGTGAGGGGGAAGACTTGCCGGCGATTTCACGCCGGGGCGAAATGTGGGGTTCGACGGAGTCGGGCACAACCGGCGCAGGCGAACCAACCCCACCGCGGGCCTTACCGGCCCATCCCGCCCCCGCCGCCGCCCATGCCGGGGCCGCTGCCGCCGACGCCGGGCTTGAACTCTTTCTTGGGCGCGGGCTTGGAGTAGCCCCGTTCGGGGGGCGAGTTGTACGCGGGGTCGTTCGGGGCGGTGCGGTACTCCTCGACGATCGGCACGCTCACGTCGTGCTTGGTCGTGTGGCAGCCGGCCGCCAGTGCGGTCCCCAGGATCAGAAAGGCCGCGCCGCGCATCCGCTCTCCTCCGCTCACGCCCCATGAAAGCCCCGTAGCGACGCCGGGAATACCCGTCGCCCCCCCGGCCCGCAACGCCAACCTCGCCGAACCGCGTGGCCAGCCTATGACAACCCTGCCCCTCTCCCCGTTGCCCCGAGTCGCCCGCGGATGCACTTCTTCGCCCTGCTCATCTCCGTTCTGCGGCCGGTGCTGGGGGTCGTCGTGCGCGTCGTGTACCGCTTCCGCGTCCACCACCGCGACCGCGTCCCCAGTACCGGGCCGGCACTGGTCGTGTGCAACCACGTGACGCCGTTCGACTGGGTGCTGCTCGCCGTCGCCTCGCCGCGGCGGCTGCACTTCGCGGCGACGGTCGGAACGGCGGTCAAGGCTCTGAACGCCGGGCGCGTCGTCTTGATGTTCCCCGAAGGGGCGACGACGCGGAACGGCCAGTTCCTGCCGTTCGGCCCGGAGGTCGGGGAAGTCCTGCGGGCCGCGAGCGGGAACGTGCCGGTCGTCCCGGCGCACCTCGACAACTTGTGGGGCAGCCTGGGGAGTTGGAGCGGCGGCCGCCTCTTCTGGAAGCGGATGGAACGGCCGCTGCGGCGGGACGTGGCGGTCATGTTCGGCGTGCCGCTGCCGAAGTCGGCGACCGTGCCCGAGATTCGTGCCGCCGTCGTCGAGACCGGGGCGCACAACGCCGTCGCGCAGAGCGATTACTTGCTGCCCCCGGTGCGGAAGTTCGTCCGCACCGCCTGCCGGTTCGGCTACCTGTTCCGCACCGCGTGTACCGATCTGGCGACCGGCACCGAGCGGCAGTTGACGTGGGCCAAACTGCTCGTCGGGGCGTGGAGTCTGGCCGGTTGGTTGAAGCCGCGATTGGGGCCGGAAGCGAACGTCGGCGTCTGGCTGCCGACCGGCCTCGGCTCGACGCTGGCCAACGCGTCGCTGGCCCTCCTCGGCAAGACGACGGTGAACCTGAACTACACGGCCGGGGCCGGGCCGGTCCAGTCGGCGATTCACCAGGCCGGGGTGACGACGGTCGTCACGGCCAAGCGGTTCCTGGTCAAGATGCCGTTCGCCGCGCCGCCATGCGTGACCGTCGTCCTGCTCGAAGAGGCCCTCGCCGGCATCTCGCCGCGGTCGCGCCTGCTGAAGTACCTGGCCGTCGTGCTGCTGCCCGGGTGGTTCGTCGATCGGGTACTGTTGGGCCTGGGCAAAGTCGGCCCCGACGACGTGCTCACGGTGCTGTTTTCGAGCGGCAGTACCGGCGAGCCGAAGGGAGTCATGCTGTCGCACCGCAACGTCGCGGCTAACGTCGACAGCTTCCGCCGCGGCATCCCGTTTTACGAGTCCGACCGGTTCCTCGTGACCCTGCCGTTCTTCCACTCCTTCGGGTACACCGTCTGCTTCTGGACGACGCTGGTGGTCGGTATGGAGACGGTCTACTACCCCGACCCGCGGGCCGCCAAGGAGTTGGGCGAGGTGTGCAAGAAGTACGCCTGCACGATCCTCGTCGGCACGGCCACCTTCCTGCGCTTTTACCTGAGGCGCACCGGGACGGACGACCTCAAGTCGCTGCGGTTGCTCGTCACCGGGGCGGAGAAGTTGCCGGTGCAACTGAGCGAAGAGTTCGCGGCCCGGTTCGGCGTCTACCCCTACGAAGGGTACGGCCTGACAGAACTGTCCCCGATCGTCGGGTTCAACCTGCCGCCGACGACCGCCGGGGGGATCACGCAAAGCGCGCACCTGCCGGGGACCGTCGGCCAGCCGATCCCCGGCGTCTGCGTCAAGACCTTCGACCCCGAGACGCTCGCGCCGCTGCCGCACGGGGCGGAAGGACTGCTCGGCTGTCTCGGGGCGAACGTCATGCTGGGGTACTTGAACAGCCCCGAGAAGACGGCGGCGGCGATGCGCGACGGGTGGTACATCACCGGGGACGTGGGCCGGGTCGAGGACACGGGGTTCGTGCGGATCACCGGCCGCGTCAGCCGGTTCGCCAAGATCGCCGGGGAGATGGTGCCGCTCGAACGGCTCGACGAGGAGATGCACGAACTCCTGTCCGCCGCCGGGGAGCGGCGCCTGGCCGTGGCCGTCGCCCCGGACGAGAAGCGGGGCGAGCGGATCGTGGTCCTGCACCTGTCGTGCGTGACGGCCCACCTGCCCGACCTGTTCGCCATGCTGCGCAAGAAGGGCCTGCCGAACCTGTGGATCCCCGACGGCCGGGACTGCCACGTCGTCGAATCGTTCCCCGAACTGAGTACCGGCAAGCTCGACCTGAAGCGGATCGGCGAGTGGGCGCGGGCCGTCGCCGCCGGCGGGGCGATCCCGTCGTGA
>JANYHV010000133.1 GCA_025362195.1 Fimbriiglobus sp.
GCCCGGCGTCGTCTTCTTCGACGACCTCGACCTGGCCCTGCGGGACCGCGGCCGGTCGGACTCGCCGGAGGACCAGTCGGTGTTCCTCGGGGCGCTCGACGGCATGGAGGTCCGCGCGGGGATCGCCTACGTGTTCACGACCAACCTGCCGGTCGAGATGATCGACACGGCCTTCCGCCGGCCGGGCCGCATCGACGCGGTGCTGCACCTGCCGAAGCCCGACCTCGTCTTGCGCCGCCGGCTCGTCGGCCGCTGGCACGAGGCGATTCGGTCGGCGCTCGACCTCGACAAGGTCGCCCGCGAGACCGACGGCATGAGCTTCGCCGAAGTCGAGGAGTTGCGCAACCTCCTGGTGCTGCGTTACACCGAGACCGCGGCGTGGGAGTGGGCGTGGGCGCGCGAGCAGTTCCGCCTCCAGCGCGACGACCTGACCGCCGACCCCCGGCCGCGCGTGGGCTTCCTGCCGCAAGGCGCGGCGGCTCCGAACGGGCGGCACTGATGCAAATCGGGTGTCGGGTGTGGGGTGTCGCAGACATCGTGCGGGTGTCGTCGGGATTGGGAAGGGTGTCGTCGGGATTCGGATGGGTGTGGCGGATGCGGCGTCGGCCCGCTAACCTCTGCCATACACTTTCTGCGACACCCGGTACCCGACACCCGACACCCGATTTCCCATTGCAGGTGCCCCCATGCCCGACGAGAAGAACGCCTTCCGCCCGTTCGTGCCGGACGCCGACGACCTGGCCGAACTCACCTTCCTACCCGTCTTCCTGGGGGCCGTCCTCGGCATCATCTTCGGCGCGTCGTCCGTCTACCTCGTCCTCAAGGTCGGCCTGACCATCTCGGCGTCCATCCCCGTCGCCGTGCTCGCCATCACGCTGTTCAAGGCCTTCGGCAAGACGACCATCCTGCAGAACAACATCGTCCAGACGACCGGGTCGGCCGGCGAGTCGATCGCCTTCGGCGTCGGCCTGGTCATGCCGGCGCTCTTGATCCTGGGCTTCGACATCGACGCCGTCCGCGTCATGACCGTCGGCGTGTTCGGCGGCCTGCTCGGCATCCTCATGATGATCCCCCTGCGGCGGGCGTTCGTCGTCAAGAAGCACGGCGAGTTGAAGTACCCCGAGGGGACCGCCTGCGCGGACGTGCTGATCGCCGGCGAGAAGGGCGGGCCGATGGCCAAGCTCCTGTTCGGCGGGTTCACGCTGGGCTTCGTGTACCAGTACGCGATGGTCGGGTTCAAACTCTTCAAGGAGGTCGCCGAGCAGAAGCTGTTCGCCGTGGTCGGGGGCAAGACGGTCGGCCTGAAGGCGGGCGTGCTGGGCTGCGAAATGTCCGCCCCGCTGCTGGGCGTTGGGTACATCATCGGGCCGCGCATCGCCAGCATCATGGTCGCCGGCGGGGTGCTCGCGTACCTCGTCATGACGCCGCTCATCGCCTACGTCGGCGAGAACCTGGCGTTGCCGTTGGCCCCGGCGACGACCACCGTGACCGTGCCGACCGAACTGGCGGCGGTGACCGGGGCGGCCATCCACGGCACCGACCGGGGGCTGATCAAGAACATGGGCGTCGGCGCGATCCGGTCGAAGTACATCCTGTACATCGGCGCGGGGGCGGTCGCCGCGGGCGGGATTTTGAGCATGGTGCAGGCCCTCCCCGTGATTTTCGGCGCGGTCCTCGGCGGCTTCCGCGACCTGCGCGGGGCGAAGGACGGCACCGGCACCGGCGAAGTGCCGCGGACCGAGCGCGACCTGCCGATGACCGTCGTCCTCGGCGGCAGTCTGGGCATGATCGTCGCGCTCATGGCCCTTCCTCAACTCGGCCTCGGGTTCACGCCCGGGGGGTTCGCCGGGGCGCTCATGATCCTCTTCTTCGGCTTCCTGTTCGTGACCGTGTCGTCCCGGCTGACCGGCGAGATCGGCTCGTCGTCGAACCCGATTTCGGGCATGACCGTGGCCACGCTGCTCCTCACCTGCCTGGTCCTCGTCGGCCTGAGCGAAGTCGGCGTCGTCGGCCTGGGCAAGGAGACGAAGCTGCTCGCGCTGACCATCGCCGGCATCGTCTGCGTCGCCTGCTCGAACGGCGGCACCACGTCGCAAGCGCTCAAGACCGGCTACCTGTTGGGCGCGACGCCGAAGGCCCAGCAGTACGCCATCCTGATCGGCTCGCTGACCTCGGCCCTGTTCGTCGGCCTGGTGCTGATGGCGATCAACCTGGTCGGCACGATCTACACGAAGAACAACCTGCCGACCGCGACCGTGGACGTGGCCCGACTGACCGACACCGGCAAGGTGCAGGCCGGGCAGTACGCCGACGACCCGGCGACGTACCGCGTCCTGAACATCGGTGCCCGGGAGAAGATCGACCCGACGATGTTCACCCCGGCCGCGGGCCAACCGCTCGACGTGAAGCCGGGCCGGTACCTGATCGACGACGCCGGCCACTTCGCCTACCTGTGCGACCCGGCCATCAACGGCGACCCCGCGGGGACGCAGGACGACGGGTCCAAGGTCCTCCGCTTCGACGCCCCGAAGACGCAACTCGTCGCGCTGATTATCGACGGCATCTTCGACCGCAACCTGCCCTGGGACCTGGTCCTCATCGGCGTGCTGATCGCCGTCGGCCTCGAACTCGCCGGGGTGCCGTCGCTGCCGTTCGCGGTCGGCGTCTACCTGCCGATCTCGTCGTCGATGCCGATCTTCCTGGGCGGCGCGCTGCGGTGGTTCGTGGACAAGGTCCGCCGCGCCCCGTCGGACGAAAGCGACTCCAGCCCCGGCGTGCTGCTCAGTTCCGGGTACATCGCCGGCGGGGCCATCGCCGCCCTCCTGGCCGCCCTCCTCGGCTTCAGCAAGCCGCTGGAAAACAGCTTCAACCTCGGCGAGCGATTTCTGAGCGACGTGAAGCTGTTCGACGTGCCGTGGGAGAAGACCAACCTCCCCGTGACGCTCCTGTTCGGCACGCTCGCCGTAGTGCTGTTCGTCGTCGGCGTCCGCAAAGCGAAGTGACCCGGCGTTAAAACTTCATCCCGAGGGTCATGAAGTACGTCACGTCGTTCCGCTTGGCGGTGCCGGGGTCGCTGTCGAACCGGTCCTGGAGGCCGAGGCGCAGGACCAGGCCGTTGGCCGGGTCGAGGACGTGCTCGTACCCGAACCGGGCGCGGACGCGGTACTTCGACCAGTCGTCGATCCGCGGGTAGAAGTCGAGGATGGACAGGAACGACGAGCGGTCGTTGATCTTGTACTTGAAGTCGTACCCGAAGACGGCTTCGGGCACCCACCGGTCGGCCAGGCCGCCGCTGCCGAGTTCGCGCACGGCCCCGGCCCCGGCCCGCACCTTGAACGTCAGGTCGGCGTCGTCGATCACCGTGTACCCTACGCCGGCGTAAATCCCGACCCGGAACTTGTACGCGCGGAGTTCGTCGTACTCGACGTTCGTGCTGGCGAACAGGCTGTACGGGGTGCCGGCGATCAGCACTTCGTCCCGGGCGTTGAGCAGCGCCTGCTGCAAGGTCGTGAGCTTGTTGGCCTCGGTGTACGTGTACAAGAAGTCGGCCGTGAACACGTTGTCAACCGTCTTGCGGGTGGCCCCCGCGGCGGCGCGGAAGTTGAACAGGTCGGCGTTGCCACTCGCGCCGTTCAACCCCGTCTCGGCGCTGCCGCTCCACAGCTTGGGCGGCGGCGGGGCGACGCGCTCCGGGAACAGCCCGCCGTCGGCCCCCGCGCCGAGCGGCACGACCTCGACCGCCTGGACCGCGACGACCGACGGCGGCGGGGGGAGTTTGGCCGGGGCGAAGATCGACCCGGACGTGAACGCCTGGTCCGGGGCCGCGCCGAACGTCGAACTGCCGCCCGCCGGCTTGAGCGCGGACTGCGCCGGGGCGACGCCGGCCGCGGCGAACAAAACGGGGACCGTGGAGAGGAGCCAGCGCCAGCGCATGAGTTCGACCCTGAAGGGGTGTAGAGAATCTGGGGTGCGGAATACCCGCGCGAGTTCGGAAGACAAGCTCAAGTTCCGCCGCCCGACGGTCGGGCGACGGCCACCGGGTGAGAGCAGATTTCAAGCTCGGTCCACGGCGTCCGCCGAGTCCGCCTCCGCCATCGTGCCGACCTGAGAATCGGCGTGGACTGGTTTTCGGCTCCGCCGCAGGCGACTGTTAGCCCGACGCGCTAGCGAGGGTCGATGGGTCGTTGACGATGTCGGGAGTCGTCGGCCGAGCGGTCATCGACGGCCACCTTGCCCTCGACCGCTCGACCCTCGCTCGCGCGTCGGGCTAACAACAATACCGTTTAATCTACCATAACCACCGTCTCCGCGAAGCGTTTCGTCATCGGCGGGGGTCGCCGGTGCTCGGGGCGCTTCTTCGCCCAAGGCTTGACCTTCTGCTTCACCACCCGCGGGTTGACCCGGTCCCGCCGCGGGTCCACCCGCTCGCCCCGCAGCTCGGCCAACAGGGCCGCGGACCACGCGGCGAAGGACGCGGCCGTCCGCCCGTCGCACTCCGGTAGCCGGCACCTCAGCACCTGCACGCATCCGGTGAACGACCGCCGGTCGGGGTCCTCTCCCGCCTCCGCGGCGGCCGCCGCCATCAGCGCCCGCACGGCGTAGTGCGCCAGCGACAGGGCGTACACCTCTTGGAGGACGCCGCACGGCGTCTCGCTCCGCACGGCCGCCGGCTCGTGCGCGCGGCGCGGGTCGAGGTGCGTCTTCTGCTCGTCGAACGTCAGCTCGTGCTCCCACCGCTCGTGGTCCAAGGCGATCAGTTCGCGGGCCGGTGCCTCGGCCGGGTCGAGCAGGTCGGTCATCCGCACGTGCTCCCGCCCGTGCCCGGCGCGGGCCGGGTCGTCGAGCCTGGACCGGATGACGCGGACCGCGATGCCGCCCCTGTCCGCGTCGCGCTCGTACGGCTTGCGGTACACGTCGGCCAGGTACGACCCGCCGGCGAGCCGCCGCGTCGGCCGCAGGACGAGCGACGAGACGACCCGCCACAGCCGCCGCACGCCCTGCAATTCCAGGCGTTTCCACAACGGGTAACTGAAGTACCCGCGGTCCGCCAGCAGGAGCGCGTCGGCCGGCAGGTGCCGCCACAGCCCCTGGGCCGCAGCCCGCTCGCCGCACCGGCGGGACTTCAGCGCGACGGCGACCTCGGCGTGCGTGCCCAGCTCCACCAGGCTCACCTCGCGCAGTTGCGGGAACGCCCCGTCGCCCCGGCCGCCGGTCGGGCGGCCGAACGCGCGGGCGTTGGCCGGGGTGTCGGGCACGTCGAGCAGAGTGCCGTCGATGCCGACCAGGCGCAGCCCCCGGTCGAACGCGCCCGGCGTCTCGGGCGTGGCCAGCGGCCGGGCGACCCGGGCGAACAGGTGCCGCAGCGGTGCCACGCCGAGGCGTCGCCGCGCCTGGCACAGGGCCGACCGGCCGGGCGACGCCTCGTCGGCCCGGAGGCGGCGGGCGTGCTTGAACACTTGGCGGATGGGCAGGTCGCTGAGTACCCCCATGGCCAAGACGACCCGGAGGACGACCTCGTGGGTCAGCGGGCAGGACCGGGGATTCCGACGGCCGGCCGAGGCCAGCGCGTGCCCGATCTGGTGCGGCGGGATGACCTGGTCCAGGCCGGCGAGCCGGTCGAGGACGCGGCCGCCCTCGTCCGGCGGTAAGGTACAACGTCCTTGATGCATGGGAGTCGCGCCTCCAGGACCTTCGGTCGAGAACAACCCAAGGTAACGAAGCCCCGCGACTTACGGCTATTTAAACGGTATTGGGGCTAGCAAGACTCGCCTGCGGCGGAGCCGAAGCCCGCCCTGAAACTCATTCGCCCGTTGTACAACTGGTTTCTGCGCGTACTCTGTGAACTACGACGGCGGTACGGGCTTCGGGTTTTCACCCGCCGCGTGCCGAACCCGACCTTCGAGGACACGGTCATGCCCCTGGTCAGCCGCCGGTTCGCCGGGAACGAGCAACTGCAAGCCGCGGCCCGGAACGCCCCGGCGTTGCGGAGCGGGGCCGCCGGCAAGGGGGTGGAACTCCTGCAAGCGGCGTTGCTCGACCTCGGCTTCCCGATGGCCGTGAGCACCGGCAACGGGGCGAAGCGGGCCGACGGCGTCTACGGCCCCGAGACGGCCAAGACGGTCCGCGACTTCCAGTCCGGCGCGGGCCTGTCGGCCGACGGAATCGCGGGCCGGGACACCCTCACCCGGCTGGACCAAATCGTCGCCACCGAGGAGGGTCAGCGGCAGGCGTCCGCGGCGGCGGAGCGGGCCATGAACCTGTGGACGTGACCCGCCCGAATCCCCCTGACCCCGAACCTACTTCCCCCGGGAGGCCGCCGTGGCCGTCAGCCTCAATGCGTCGTCGGCGACGGTGACGATCACCGGCGTGAACAAGATCGTCCCGACGGTCGCCGTCGTCCGCGCCGGGGCCGGGACCGACCTCCTGGTGAACGCCCACCTGTCGAACAACTTCGACGCGGGAGCGACCAGCATCACGGGCGCGGCGGCGGGCGAAGCCTGGCACGCCGTCGGCAAGGTCGGCGTCGGCGTCGGCCCCGGCGACGCGGCCGAACTGGCCCAGTGGAACTTCGGCTTCCTCCAGTTCCAGAAGATCAACGCCCTGACGCTGTACTACAACGGCGCGACCCGGAACGGCGGCGGCCTCGTCGTCCAGGCCCACTTCCCCCCGGCGTTGGGCCGGGCGTCCGGCCGGGACAGCGGCACCCTGGACCCCAACCCGCCGTGGCTCCGCGTCGGCACGGCCGGGACCCTGACGGTCGATGTCGCCAAGGGCGTGGCCACCGCGGAGACGGGCGACCACCCGATGGTCCTCGTCGGGTCGCGGCGGCAGAACGCGAAGACGGCCTCGACGAACTACCTGAGCCAGCTCGTGGACGACCGCCAGTTCGTGACCGTCTTCTCGGCCCGGGACCCGCAGGGGGTGTACACGCACCTGGCCCACTTCGCCTGGAGCGTCGTCTGGGACTTCAACTTCGTCTGGGTCGATTCCGAACCGCGGCCCCGGCGGGGGGGGCCGACGCGGTTCACGATGGGGCCGGTCGTCCTCGGCCCGCCGACCGACCCGTCGGTCACGGGCTTCCTGGCGAACCCCGCCGCCGCCGTCAAGTTGGGCACGTCCGAGCAGCGGGCGGCCCTGCTCAGCGCGATCAACGCCCCTCCCCCGAACCGCATCGACAGCGAAGACCCCATCGGCGCGTACCCCGACGACTTCTACACCTTCTGACCCGCGACCCGGCGGGGAAGGGGACATTGACGGCGGGACTTCGTGGGGGGTCGGAGGGGTGACTCCGTCAATCGCCAACGGCGAGCCAGGAGCGTCAGCGACTGGAGTTCGTCGCGTCAGCGACTGGAGTTCTTAGCGGACGCGACTGACGGTTGCGATTCTTCCAGTCGCTGACGCTCTTGGCCGGCCATTGGTCATTCACGGAAACCACCCGCGACCCCCCCGGGGGAAATTCGTCAATGTCGCCTTCCCCTTCGACGGGCGTTCCCCGGCGTCACGGGCCGTACACGGGCCCGGTCTACTCGGCGTACTGCGCCTTGCCGTCGCCGTAGGACCAATTCTCCCACGCCACCTCGACCAGGTTGATGACCAGTTCTTGCGGCTTCAACCCCGGCCGGGCGGCCAACAACTCGGCCGCGCGGGCGAAGAAGGCGCGCTTCTGCGCGAGCTTGCGGCCGACGCCGAGCGTAATTTGCACGAGGACTACGTCGTCGGTCCGCGCGATCCCGAGGTAGTTCGGGTCGGCGATGAGGCCGTCCGCGTCGTGCTCGGTGATGACCTGGAACCGGTCCTGGGCCGGCACCCCGAGGGCCTCGACCATGGCCCGGTGGACCCCGTCGCCCAGTGCCCGGCGGTAGTCCGCCGGCTTGCCCGCGTGAAGCGAGATGCGAACCAGTGGCATGTTTAGCCCTTTGTTTTGAGGAGTGTGACGAGGACGCGCCTCGGCCGTGGGGGCCGCCCCCGCCCTCGGTGGCGGTCACGTGATTTCGGACGAGAACAGCACGACCAGGCCTTCGGCCATGGTCGGGTGCGTCAAGACCGCGTCGCGCAGGGCGGTGTACGGCAGCCCGGCGGCCATCGCCACCTGGACGACGGCCAGCACCTCCCCGGCCTCGGCCCCGAAGGCGGTGAACCCGAGGATGCGGTCGCCGTCCTTCTCGATCAACGCTTTGAGGAAGCCGCGCGGCTCGGTCAGCGTCCACGTCCGCAGCACGGCCCGCATCGGGATTTTCGCCACGCGGTACTCGACGCCCTGCTCCTTCGCCTGCCGCTCGCTCAGCCCGACCCGCGCGAGTTCGGGGTCGGTGAACAGGCACGACGGCACCTGCCGGCCGGTCGTCACCCGGTCGCCGCCGGTGAGGTTCGCCAACACGACCCGGAAGTCGTCGTAGCCGACGTGGGTGAACTGCGGGCTGCCCGCGCAATCGCCCGCCGCCCAGACGCCCGCCGCCGCCGTCCGCAGGCGTTCGTCCACGGCGACGTGGCCCCGCGCGTCCAGCGCGACGCCGGCGAGTTCGAGGCCGATCCCGTCCGTGTTCGGCGTCCGGCCGGCGGCGACCAGCAGGTGCGTGCCCTCGATCACGACCGCGACCCCGTCGCGGGTGCCGTGCAGTCGCACCGCCTCGCCGGAGACCCCCGAGACGCGCCCGACGGCCGTCCCGGTCGAGACGGCGATGCCCTCGTCGGCGAAGAGGTCGGCCATCGCGGCGGTCGCGTCGGCGTCTTCCCGGTGGAGGAGTGCGGGGTTGCGCTCGACGACGGTGACCGCGGCCCCGAACCGGCGGAACGCCTGGGCCAACTCCAGCCCGACGGGTCCGCCGCCGAGGACGACGAGGTGCCCCGGCACGCGGTCGAGTTCGAGCGCCTCGACGTGCGTCAGCGGGCCGGCCGCGCGCAGGCCGGGGGTGGCGTCGATGGCCGCCCGCGAGCCGGTGTTGACGACGACGTTCTCGCCCCGCAGCGTCCGCGTGCCGCCGCCGCGCAGGGCGACTTCGACGGTCCGCGGCCCGGTGAACCGCCCGTCGCCGAAGACGAGCTCGGCCCCACTGGCCCGGAATTTCGCGAGGTGAACTTCGACCAACCCCGCGACCATCCGCCGCTTCCGGTCGCGGACGGCGGCCAGGTCCACGGACCCGCCCCCGGCGGGCAGTCCGAACGCCGCCCCGCGCCGCGCGTAGTCCGCGACCTTGGCGGCGTGAACGACGCTCTTGCTCGGCAGGCAGGCGACGTTCGGGCACGACCCGCCGACGTACCGCCGTTCGACGACCGCGACCCGCCGGCCCCGCGCCGCCAGGTCCCAGGCCAGGCACTTGCCCGCCTCCCCGCTGCCGAGGACGACCAGGTCGAATTCTTCCGCGTCCGCCATGACGGCCGTTACCCCCACGTGATGACGGCCGGCTCGAACGGGGTCGGCAGGTTCGCGTGCTTCGGCAGGACGCGGACGCTGAACCCGAACTGGCCGCTCCGCTCGCACTGCACCTTGCCCGTGAACGTCTCGGTCGGGCCGGCGTTCCCGGCGGGCGCGAGGGCCTTCGACTTCGGGGCGGTCAACTCGCCCAGGCTGTCGAGCAGGCCGTAGCAGATTTGCACCTCCACGTCCGCCGGGGTGAGCGTGCCCAGGTTGACGATCACGGACACGGGGAACTCGCCGCCGACTTTCATGAGGTCGTTCGTCGGGGCTTCGATCCCCTCGACCTTGACCTGGCCCCAGGCGGCGAGCAGGCCCTTCCGCCAGACGGCCAGTTCCTCGGCCGCCTTGAGGTGGTCGGCCGTCAGGGTCTTGAACCGGTGGTGGCTCGGCCGGTAGCACGTCTTGTAGTACTCCTCGACCATGCGGTTCGTGTTGTACACCGGGACCAGGGTCGAGATCGACCGCTTCATGCGGCGGATCCACTGCCGCGGCAGGGCCTCGGCGTCCCGCTGGTAGAACATCGGCACGAGGTCGCGCTCGATGAGTTCGTAGAGCAGCCGGCTCTCCACGTCGTCCTGGTAGACGAGGTCTTCGTACTCCTCGCCGGCCCCGATGGCGAAGCCGTTGTCGCCGTCGTACCCCTCGACCCACCAGCCGTCCAGGATCGAGCAGTTCAGGCCGCCGTTGACGGCGACCTTCATGCCGCTCGTGCCCGACGCTTCGAGCGGGCGGCGGGGGTTGTTCAGCCACACGTCCACGCCGTGGACCATATAACGGGCGACGTTCATGTCGTAGTCTTCGAGGAAGACGACGCGGGTGCGGAACTCGGCCTTGGCCGCCTGGTGGACGACCTTGGCGATCAGTTCCTTGCCGCCGTTGTCCTTCGGGTGGGCCTTGCCGGCGAAGATGAACTGGACCGGCCGCTTGGCGTCGTTGACGATCTTGGCCAGCCGCTCGGCGTCGCGGAAGATCAGGTCGCCCCGCTTGTAGGTGGCGAACCGGCGGGCGAAACCGATGGTCAGCGCGTCGGGGTCCAGCACCTCGTCGGCGGCGGCGATTTCGGACTGGGCCGCGCCGCGGCGGCGGAGCTGCGCCGTCAGCCGCGCCCGCGCCAGGGCGATCAGCCGCTCGCGGCACCGCTCGTGCGTCCGCCACAGTTCGGCGTCGGGGATGTGGTCGACCCGCTTCCAGACGGCGAAGTCGGTCGGCTTGGCGTCCCACTGCACGCCCAGGTACCGCTCGAACAGTTGGCCCATCTCCGGGGCCAGCCAGCTCTGCGTGTGGACGCCGTTGGTGATCGACCCGATGGGCACTTCGGGGGCCGGCAGGGTGGGCCAGGTGTCGTTCCACATCTTCCGCGACACCACCCCGTGCAGGGCGCTGACGCCGTTGCTGGTGTTCGACATCTTGAGGGCCAGCACGGTCATGCCGAACGGCTCGCCCTCGTCGTCCGGCCGCTGCCGGCCGAGCGTCATGAGGGCCTTGCGCTCCACGCCGAACTGGTGGAGGTAGTCGCCGAGGTATTGGAGGATCATGTCCGCGGCGAACACGTCGTTGCCGGCGGGCACGGGCGTGTGCGTGGTGAAGGCGGTGCCGGCCTTCACCACTTCGGCGGCGGTGGCGAAGTCCAGGCTCTTCTCCTGCATCAGCGTCCGCACCCGCTCCAGCGCGCCGAACGCGGCGTGCCCCTCGTTCATGTGGCAGACGGTCGGCTCGATGCCCATCGCCTTCAGCGCCCGCACCCCGCCGATGCCCAGCACGATCTCCTGCATGATCCGCATGTGCGTGTCGCCGCCGTACAGTTGGGCGGTGATGTTGCGGTCTTCCGGGCGGTTCTCCGGGACGTTGGCGTCCAGCAGGTAGAGCGGCACGCGGCCGACCTGGATGCGCCAGACGCGGAGCCGCACCTCCCGGCCGGGCAGCGGGGCGGACACCGTCAGCGGCGACCCGTCGGACGCCAGTACCGGGATGAGCGGCAGGTTGAAGAAGTCGTTCTCCGGGTACCGCTCCTGCTGCCAGCCGTCGGCGTTCAGGTACTGGCGGAAGTACCCCTCGCGGTACATCAGGCAGACGCCGGTCAGCGGCAGGCCGAGGTCGGACGCCGATTTCAGGTGGTCGCCGGCCAGCACGCCGAGGCCGCCGGAGTACACCGGCACGCTCTCGTGGATGCCGAA
>JANYHV010000136.1 GCA_025362195.1 Fimbriiglobus sp.
GCAGGCGTTCGCGCACAACCTGAGCATCGTGATGCGGAAGGCGTGGGCGATCGGGGGGAAAGTCCGCCCCGAGGCGGGGTGAACAACCGACCCGCCGGCCGCCCCCGCGGGACCACCGGCCCGCGATTTTTTCCCACGCCCTGACGCTCCCGGCTCGCCGGTCAACCGGCCGGCGCGATGCGCAACGCGCTGATCACGAGGCCGCGCTTGACGCCGTTGACGACGGCGATTTCGGTCAGGTGGCCCAGCGCGACGAAGCCGAGGCTGTCGTTGAGGTGCTTGGTCGCGGCGTTGTGGTCGAAGTGCATACTCAGCAGAGTGGTCACGCCGAGGGCCGGGCAGTGGGCGATCATCCGTTCCTTGAGGAAGCGGCCGAGGCCCCGGCCGTGGTGGGCCGTGCCGACGTACAGGCTGATTTCGGCGGTCGCGTCGTAGGCCGGGCGGCCGGCGTAGAAGGACGTGAGGCCGACCCAGGCGACGATTTCGCCGCCGATTTCCGCGACCCAGAGGGGCCGGCGGGCGGGGTGGAACTTGCGGAACCACTCGACGCGGTCGGCCACGGCGACCGGGGCCGTGTCGGCCGTGGACCAGCCGCCGGGGATCGACTGGTTGTAAATCTCGACGACGGCCGGCAGGTCGGCGTCGGTCGCGTCGCGGACGGTGAGGTCGCCGGGGGTCACTTCTTCTCCGCCTTTTCCAGGAGGCTCGCGCGGTCGCGGGTCAGCTTCGCCGTGTCGGCTTCACTCAGCAGGAACACTTCGGGGCGGGCCGGGTCGTTGACCTTGGCGTAAAGCTGCTTGCCGCCGCTCGTCCCCTCGGGGCCGCCGATGGCGAGCGACTTCGTGACGCCACCGCGGCCCACCACGGCGACGACGCGGGCCGGTTTCTCCAATCCGTAGACGGCGAGGTCGGCCTTGGCGTCGGCGACGTAGCGCTCGGCCTTCAACCCGGCGAAGGCGGTGGCCAGTTCGGTCACCTTGGCCGCGTCGAACTTGTCGGTCGGCTTGCCCGGGTCCACCCAGGCGGTGCCCTGCTTTTGCAGCACGACGTTGCCCGTGGTCGTCGTCAAAATCACCGACTCCAACTGCGACGCGTCCACGTCCGACCAGGCGGCCCGCTTGCGGTACTCGCCGAGAACCTTGCCGGTCAAGACGGGGTCGAGGAGCGCGACCAGGTCGCCCTTGTCGAGCATCGCGTGGACCCGGCCGGCGGCGTCCTTCTTGCCGAGGAGGAGCGTCAAGACCGGCTTGTCGGCGTTGAACAGCATCCACTTCGCCTCGGGCGTTTTCAACCCGTAGGGCGTCAAGTCGGCCGGCTTCTCGGCGACGAGTTCGTCGGCCCGGAGGGTGGCCAGCGCGTTGAGCAGTTCGTCGAGGTCGCCCTGTTCGGCGTCGGCGGCGACCGGTTGCGTGAGCTTCCAGGTGCCGTCCACCTTGGCGAACGTCGCCGTCCGGCCGCCGCGCTCCAGGACGAACTTGTCGGCGTCGGCGATCTTGGCCAGCGACCGGTCGCGGAACTTGATCGGCTCGCCGAGAAGCCGCTTCGCGGTCGCCCCCGCGAGGACGAGCACCGTCTTCGGCCGGCCGGCGACCTCGATCATGGCGTACCGGTCGCCGTCGGGCTTAGCCGCATCAACGAGCGCGCCGAGCTTCAGCGTCTTCGTCTCGGGCTTGTCGGTGCCCAGTTTCAACGTGACGACGGCGGCCGGTTCGGCGAGGCCGTAGGGTTTGACGAGGTCGGCCGGGGCGAGTGCGGCGACCTTGACCGCCCGCAACCGCGACAGGGTGTCGGCCAACTCTTCGACGGTCGCCTGGTCGGCCTTCAGCTTCGCCGGCTTCGTCACCTCCCAGCTCAGGCCGTTGGCGGTCGGCGTCAACTCGAACTCGGCCTTGCCGACGGTCCGGGTCAGCCCGGTGAGCGTCGTCGGGTCGAAGGCGAAGACGGTGCGGTCCACGAAGTCGAGCTTCGACTTCGCCAGGGCTTCGGCGGCGCGGGCGGGCAGGACGCCGACGGCGGGGCCGTCGTCCACGCGCAGATACCGCTCGCCGTTGGCCTCGGTCTTGCCGAGTTTCAGCGTGTGCTTGACGGCCACTTCCGGCGGCGTCGCGGCGACTTCGACGGTGACCGTCGTCGGCGGCGGCGCGTCGAGGCCGAAGTCGGCCCACTTGACGGCCGGGCCGTAGGCGGCGATGCGGGCCACCGGCGGGCGGGCGGCCAGCGCGGCGAGGGCGTTCACGGTCGGGGCGTCCAGTGTCAGCGCGGCGTCACCGGCCTTCCAGGTGCCGTCCGGCTGGCGGGTGAGCGTGACCGCCTCGTCGGCCTTGGCCGGCGTGACCGTGACCGTCGCCAGCTTGGCCGGGTCGAGCGCGAGCAGCGACTTGTCGAGCCGGTCGATGGCCGCGACGTCCAGGAGTTGCGGCAGCGCGGCCAGCGTGAAGACGGCCGGGTTCGGGTCGCCGTCGAGTTTGGCGAAGCGGGTGCCGTCCGGCGACGCCTTGCCGACGATCAGCGTGCGCGGCTTCCCGTCGGCGGTGAAGGTCACGCGGGCGGTCGGCTTGTCGAGGCCGTAGTCGGCGAGGGTCTTCGGCGCGAGGGTCTCGAACTTCGCCGCTTGCAGGTCGGCGAGCGCGGCGACGAGCGGGTCGATGCCGGCCTTGCCGACGGGCGCGTCGAACGGCTTCGACATCTTCCAGACGCCGTTGGCCAGGTCGAAGGTCGTGACCTCGTTCGACGGCTCGCCGCGGGTGACGGTGATCGACGGAATTTTGGTCGCGTCGAGCTTCCAGAGCTGTGGCGCGAGCAGGGCGACGGCCCCGGCGTTCAAGCCGTCGAGGGTCGGCGTCGGCACGGTGAAGACGCCGCCGCCGGCGAGGCGGGCGTAGGTCTCCGGCTTGCCGTCGCGCGGCCCGCCGACCTGCAAGCTCACCGGCGTCGGCTTGCCGCCGAAGGTCAGCGCGACCGTGAATCGCGGCTTGGCCAGGCCGTACTTCTTGTCGAGGTCGTCGGGCTTCGGCGCGTCGTCCACGAACTCGGTCGCTTCGAGCCGCGACCAGGTCGAGGCGAGCGCGTCGGTTTTAGCCGCGTCGGTCGGGAGCGCGACGGGGGCGGTCAGCGCCCACTCGGCCCCGACGGCCGGCGGCGGCTTCGGCGACGACTTGACGGCGAACGCCTCGCCGGTGTCGCGGGTGACGGCGAGCGCCGTCAGCTTAGCCTCGGCGGTGTCGAACAGCCGGCGGCTGCGGTACGCCAGTGCCGGCCGGTCGAG
>JANYHV010000173.1 GCA_025362195.1 Fimbriiglobus sp.
CCGAACGGCCTGCGGGTCGTGATGTCGAAGTTCGACGTGCTGCAACTGTGGGGTCAGGCACTGGCCGGGCAACTGCCGGTGCAGACGGTCGTGTTCCAACTGTCGGTGGCGGCGTTCTTCCTCTTCCTGACGACGAAAGTCCTGGAAGTTCGCAAGTGGAGCTGAGCCGCCCGGCCGCGTCTTTTGAGGATCGGATTTCATGAGTTCGCACCCGAGTCACCCGACCCCCGCCGCCCCGGTCACCGCGTTCCTGGTGGGGAACCGCCGGCCCGTGGCCTTCGTGCTGCTCGCGCTGGCCCTGGCCTCGTTCGCCGGGAGCGTGTACCTGTTCGCGCGGACCTTCCAGTCGTCCGCCGCGAAGCCGGCCGACGCGGCGGACGAGTTCGCCAAGCTGACCGGGGAGCGGGCCGACGGCGTGCTCAGCCTCGGCACGTCGGCGTACCTGCTCGGCGGCTTCGGCACGCTGACCCTGGCCGCCGTTCTCGGCACGGCCGGGATCGTCACCCTCGTCTCGCTGCCCAAACCGACGGCGGCCCAACGCGACGCCGACGCCCGCAAGGCGCTCGTCCTCTTCGGCGGCCTGACCGGCCTGACGCTGACCGTCATCGGCTTCGCCTTCTCCGTCGAGTGGTACCGCTACCTGGCCGAGTGGCTGGACACGAAGTCGCCGCCGCCGGGGGCGTATCGGTTCGTCCTCGCGCTACTCGTCTTCGTCGGCGGCGCGGGCCTGGCGTTCCTGTCCGCCCAACCGGCCCGGGCGGACGAGCGCGACAACCCGCTCGTCCGCCGGCTGATCTTCGGCATGAACCTCGGCCTCTCGACCTTCCTGCTGCTCGTGCTCTTGCTCGTCGCCAACATCTTCGTGACGCTCAAAGTGCCGAACAAACTCGACACGACGGCGACGGGGTTGAACTCGTTCGCCCTGAGCGAAGTGACCAGTGACTACCTGGCGACCCTCGACACGCCCATCGCGGTCTACACGACGATCACCGACGAGGACGCCCTGGGCGCGGACGTTCACCGCCTGCTCGACGCCTGCCGGGACCGCAACCCGCAGTTCTTCGCGGTAAAGTACCTGTCGCGCACGCTCAACAAGGACCGCATCGCCGAACTCCGCAGCAAGTACCCGCAGGCCGACTTCGCCGACGACGGCTTGCTCGTGACCGCCGGCCGCGACGAGGAGCAGCACTCCTACATCAAGACCAACGGATTAATCACCGTCCCGGACGGCCGCGCCCAGGGTGGGCCGCCGCGGCAGGAGTTCGTCGGCGAATCGAAGCTCATGCGCGAACTGTTGTTCCTCTCGGACAAGAAGTCGAAGCCGACGATTTACTTCACCGTCGGCCACGGCGAGATCGACGTGCTGCCGCCCGAACCCGGCTCCCCGCCGCCCGTCGGCCCGCGCCGCTCGGCCAACACCTTGCGGACGACGCTCGACAAGAACTACGTCGAAATGCGGCCGCTGCGCTTCGACCTGGCCAAGCCGGTCGTCCCCCCGGACGCCACGATCTTGGTCATCGCCGACCCGACCGGGGCGTTCAGCCCGGCAGAAGCCGCAGCCATCAAGGCGTACTTGAACGCCCCCACGGCGTCCGGCAAGGGCGGCAAGCTGATCCTGCTGTCCGGCCCGACCCCGACCGCCGACCGCCGCGGGGTGGCCGACACCGGCCTCGACGGGGTGCTGACGGACTACGGCGTCACTCTCGGCCGCAAGTTCATTGTGAACCAGCCGGTGGAGCGCTCCGGCTACCTGGACACGCTGGCCATCTTCTCCGACATCACCGACCCCGAAAACCCGTTGGCCCGCGAGTTCGGCGGCCGCAAGCGGCGGGTCTTCATCCTGCCGGACGCCCGCGAGGTGCTCGTCAACCCGACCGCCAAGCCGACCACGCGGGCCGAGGTGTTGATGGTCACCCGCCCGGACCGGCCGACCTGGCTCGAGAGCGAATACCCCGTCAACCCGGGCCGCATCTTCCAGCAAATGGTCCGCGACCGCGAACTGCTCGTCGCCAAGGAGGCCGAGGCGGGCGGCGAGCGGACCGTCGCCGCGATCGTCACCGAGGGCGACAAGGGCAAGCTCGCCGTCATCGGCAGCGGGGCGACCTTCGTGGACGACACGCCTGGGGACACCCGGCACGCGGACTTCTCGGCGTCGCTGTTGTCCGTGACGATCAACTGGCTCCGCGAGCAGCCCCCGGTGGCCAACATCGCGGCCAAGACTTACGGCTTCTACACCCCGGAGCGGCGGCTCGACCTGCTCCGCGTCGGCGTGCTGCCCGTGTTCATGGCCTCGCTCCTGACGGCCGCGCTGGGCGTCGGCGTCTGGATCGTCCGGCGGAAATAACTGCGAACCCACGGCCTTCGGAACACCGCACATGAACTTCCGCCTCACCGCGATCTTCTTCGGCCTCGTCCTCGCGCTCGTCGTCGGCCTGCTCGTCCTCGTCCTGACCGACCCCGGGAAGGACGGTCTGGGCACGGACACCCTGTTGCCGGAGCTGCGCGCCTTCATGGAGAAGGAGATCGACGCCGTCGAGTTCACCCGGGCCGCCCCGGTCGGCACCGGCGAAGAGAAGCTCGTCTTCGCCCGCACCGGCGAGGCCAAGTGGGAGTTGAAGGAGCCGTTCGCCGCCAAGGTCGATTCGTTCTTGATCGAGTCGGTCGTCCGCGACCTCGTCCGCCTCAAGCCGACGGCATACGGCGACCTGAGCGACAACCTCACCCTGCATGGCCTGGACAAGCCGACCTACCGCGTCGCCCTGAAAAAGGGCGACAAAGTGTCCGGGCTGAACGTCGGCTTCTCCACCCTGGGCACCCGGCCGGTGACCTTCCTGACGACCTCCGGCAACCCGTCGCGCACCCTGGCCGTACTGCGGAGCGACCTCGCGTCCCTGTGGCGCGAGTCGGCCGCCCGGCAGGAGGGCGAGGCGTCCAAGCTGGCCAAGTGGCTGGCCGACTTCCGCGTCCGCAAGCCCCTTGGCAGCGACCTCCGCGACGCTTCGCTCGAAGTGACCGGGTTGAAGCTCGCGTCCGGCCCGCAAGAGTTCACGCTGGCCCGCCCGCCGAGCGCCGGCTGGGGCTTCACCAGCCCCGCGAACTTCGGCGAGGCCGAGGAGGTCGGCGACAGCGCCGTCCAACCGCCGACCGCCGCGTTGACCGGCGTCCGGCCGCTGCTCATGGCCCTGACGGCGATGCAGGTCGCGTCCGTCGAAGACTACCTCGAAAGCCCCGGCGACCTGGCCCAGTACGGCCTCACGCCCGGCGACCCGAACGCGGTCCGCGTCGAGTTGACCGGCAAGGCCGGCGTCGAGGCGATCACCCTCGGCAAGCCGGTCGAGGCCGGCGGCAAGCCGGTCACCCCGGCCAAGGTGTACGCCAAGATCGACGGCGACAGCGGCGTCATGATGGTCACCTTCGACCGCCTCGAAGCGGTCAAGGCGACGATCCGCAACCCCGGTGAGTTGCGGAACAAGGACCTCCTCGCCGAATCGGCCCGCGGCAAAATCGACGCCATCGACCTGACCGTCGGCGCGACCCTGACCCGGCTCCGCAGGGTGAGTCTCCCCGGTGAGCCGACCCCGCAGTGGGTCATTTACGGCGGCCCGGCCCCGGTCACGGCCAAGACGGTCGAAGTCGAGAAAATGCTCGCCGCGCTGTCGAAGCCGCGGATCGTCCGCGAAGTGCTGTCCGCCCCCTACGACCCGGTGTTCGCGGACGCCGACAAGAAGGCGACGGTCCGCGCCTGGACCGGCGGCCTCGAGGCCGTCAAGCCGCCGGCCGTCAAACTCGAACCCGGCCAGTACCCGGCCGAGCCGATCCCCGCCGGGACGCCGCTCGAACTGACCTTCGGCAAGACCGAGGGCGACATCGTGTACGTCCGCCGCGTGACCGACGGCAAGTCGGCCGACGTGAAGGTTCCCGAGGCCCTCGCCGCCGCCGCCGCCAAGTCGCGGGGCGACCTGATCGACCCCAAGTTCCGCTCGTTCACGCCGGCCACGGTGAGCCGGGTGACGTTCAACCGCGGGGCCGAGGCGTTCGACTTCGAGAAGGACGCCGCCGGCACCTGGGTCTTCGCCAAGCCCGACGCGGCAAAGGGCCGCCCGGCCGACGCCGAACGCTTCGCCGGCCTGGTCGCGCAACTCTCCGCCCTCACCGGCCGCGTGGTCAACGAAGCCCCGACGCCCGACGACTTGAAGAAGCTCGGCCTCGACCCCGCCGCCCCACGGTTGCGCGCGACGCTCGCGGTCCAGGACCCCGTCAACAAGGACCGCGTGTTCGAGTTCGGGAACGACGCCGACGAGGGCCGGGCGGTCGTCGTCCGGCAGCCCGGCCGACCGTTCGTCGTGCAAGCCCCGCACGCCGCCTACGCCGCCCTCGCCACGCTGGACCTGCGGGACCGCACGCTCTACGCGCTCGACCCGGCCAAGGTCAAGCGGCTCAAGATTCGCGGCTGGCGGGCCGGCAAGGGGGCCGTCACGACGTACCAACTGGACCGCGGCCCGACGGGCTGGGCCGCGACCGCCCCGGCCGGTGTCGCCGTCGCTCCGGGCAAGGTCGAGCAACTGGTCGCCGCACTGTCGAAGCCGCGGGTCGAGACTTACGTCGGCGAGCCGAAGGCGGAACACGGCGTTTCCATCGACGCCAACCCCGACGCCTTCGAGTTCACGCTGGAGTCCGACGGCGCGCCGACGGTGGCCCTCGTCCTCGGCAGTAAGGCGGACGGCGGCAAGGTCTTCGCCACCGCTTCGACGACGCCGAACCTGATCGGGGTCTTCGACGCCTCGGTCATTCGCCCGCTGATCGAGAAGCCGGAGTCCCTGGGCAAGTAACGCCGGGCAGGAGCGCTCGCAACTGAGCCTCCAGGGCGTCCGCTTCCTCGACGAAGTGCGCCCAGACGTTGTTGACCTCCCAGCGGTCGTCGGGCTTCGAGAACATCATCACCGGCCGCGGCTCGTCGTCGTCGGCCACGATCCCCGGCACGATCAGGTGCCGCGTCTCCGTCCGCAAATACCACTCGCTTCCGCCGTTCGCCGTAAGTCCTCCGAACCCAAGTCGGTCGGGAAACGCCCGGCCGTCGCAGAGCGGCATCAGGCTGACGCCGTCCGTCGCAGTGCCCGCTTCGACACCGTGCCAGGCGAGGACCGTCGGCATCAGGTCCGGCGGTTGCGTCAACGCGGCAACCCGCCGTCCGCCGCGGTCGCCCCCGGCGAGTCGAATGAGCAGCGGCAGGTGGACGAGTTCCTCGTGCATCCACGGCCGGTGCGGGCCGATGACGCCGTGTTGGCCCAACGGGGTGCCGCGGTCGGCGGTGACGACGACGTAGGCGTTGGCGTCCCAGCCGTAGCCCTCGAACGTCGCCCACAGCCGGGCGAAGTCGGCGTCGAAGGTCGTCACGGCGGCGGCGAAACTCGTGTGCAACAACTCCCACGACGGCAGGTCGTCCGCGTCGAACCAGCCCGTTGCCGGGTCGGCCCACGGATCGACGGCGTCCTCCGGGGCGACCGGCCGCTCGGCCTCGACGCTGTTGTCGTGCTCGGTCGGGTCGTACGGGGCTTCGTCCTCGAACAGTCCCTCGACGTAGGCTTCGAACACGTCCCGGGGCACGTCCCACGGCGGCACGAACCGGTCGATCTCGACCCACAGCAGCCACGACGTGCCGTCGGCCGTCGCCCGCCGAACTTCTTCCAGCGTGCGGATCAGCGCGTCTTGCGGGGAGCGGTCGCCGGGGGCCGGCCGCGCGTCGAACTTTAAGTCCCAGTCGGCGTAGAACTCAGGTGAGCCGTCGTTGGCCGCGCGGCCGTGCCGGACCAGGATCGTGCGGACGCCGGCCGCCTTCAAGCGGCGCACCAGATCGGCCGGCGGTTCGCTCGGCGGGGCGATGCCGGGAGTTTGCCGGCGGCCGGTCCGCCAGGCGCGGCCGGCCGACGCGAAGTCCGGGGCGTCCGAGAAGTGCCGGTCGAAGACGACGGCCCGCGCGGCGAACCGGTCGAGGTTGGGCGTGGCGATCCACTCGTTGCCGTAGCAGCCGAGCGGCCCGACGGGGCAGCCTTGCAGGGCGAGCACGATGGTGTTCATGCGGGCGGGGTTCTCGGCGGTCGGATCGGTCAGCGGATTACGGTCATTGTAAGGGTTCCTCTGGGCTTGGGGTGCTGGCGTGCTGGGACCGATTTTCGCCCGCGAGTTGACGACGGTCCCCCGCCGCGCGAGCCACTACGCCGCCCGCGCCGGCGTCCTCGGCCTGATCGGCGTCCTGGGCGCGACCGCCTGGCAGGCGACCGTCGGCTTCACCCGCGACGCCACCCTCGGCGAGACGGCCCGGTTCGGGCTGCTTCTGTTCCAGATCATCGTCTTCGTCGAACTCGTCCTGCTCATCTTCTTCGCCGCCCTCTCGGCCGCCAGTTCGGTGTCCCAGGAGAAGGACCGCCGGACGTTCCTGCTGCTGCTCATCACGGACATGCGGGACTCCGAGATCGTGCTGGGCAAGCTGTTCGGTAGCCTGCTGCCGATCGGCGTGTTGCTCACGGTCACCCTACCGGTGCTGGCGATGCTGCTGCTGCTCGGCGGCATCGACCCGGCGCAGGTCTGGCAGGCCGCCGCGGTCATGTTCACGACGGCGTTCGCCTCCGGGTCGCTCGGCGGGGTCGTGGCCCTCTGGCGCGAGCGGACCTTTCAGGCACTCGCCCTGTCGGTGCTGTTCCTCGCCCTTTACCTGAGCCTCGCGCAGGCCATCCCGGCCGTCGGGCCGATGCTCCTCGGCGACGACTCGGGCGTGTCCTGGAATTACGTTCACGCTTGCCTCGACCCGTTCACGGCGATGCGGGCGGTCCTCGACCCGCCGCCGGACGGGTTCGGCGGCCTCGCCCCGGCTTACGGCTACGCGCTCACGATGCTCGGCTTCTTCGCGCTGTTGAACGCCTTCGGCACCTGGAAGCTGCGGGTCTGGAACCCGAGCGGCGAGCCGATCATGCAGCGGGAAAAATCCGCCGCCGACCCCGAGGCCGACCTGACGATCGAGCAGTTGAAGGACTTCCGCGCTAAGGCCCACGCCGCCCCGGGCCAGGTCCGCGCGGTCTGGGAGAACCCCGTCGTCTGGCGCGAGATCCGCACCTTCGCCTACGGCCGACGGCCACTGTTGGTCAAGTTCGCCTACTTCGTCGTGCTGGCCTTCATCGTCTACTACAGCGTGTCGCTGATCTACTCCCCGGCCGGCCGGCCGCCATTCGCCGCCGCCTACGGGCTGGTGCCCGCGGCCGTGCTGAGCCTGCTGCTCGTCGCCGCGCAGGCGGTCACGTCGGTCACCGGTGAGCGGGACGGCGGGACGCTCGACGTGCTGCTCGTGACCGACGTGTCGCCCTACGAGTTCGTCTTCGGCAAGCTGTTCGGCGTGCTGTACAACACGAAAGAATACCTGCTGCCGCCGTTAATCCTCGCCATCTATTTCGCGTTCGAGGGACTGTACACGCGGACCTCGCCCGGCGCGACTTCGGCCGAGCGGTTCCTGGCTAACCTCGGCCCGCTAGTGTCGGTGCTGGTCGGCATGGTCGTGCTGTTCGCGTTCGTCATGGCCCTGGGGCTGCACGTCGCGTTGCGGGTCGTCAACAGCCGGCTGGCCGTCGTCAACACGCTGGGCACGGTGTTCTTCCTGTCCGTCGGCACGCTGATTTGCATCTACCTGATCGTCATCAACGGCGGCAGTTTTGCGAACCAGTGGCTGAGCTTCATCGCCTTCCTGGTGCTGGGCATCGGCGGGCTGGTCTGGGTGCTGTCCGGGGACCGGCCGTCGGCCGCGTTGACACTCGGGAGTGTCCTCTGCCCGCTCGCCATGTTCTACTGCGTGACCAACGTCATCATCGCCCGGCCGGGGACGGACGAGTCGGCCGACCCGCTCGTGCCGTTCGCGGCTCTGGCGGTCGCCTTCGGCTTCACGATCTCGGCGATCATGGTGCCGCTGCTCAGCGAGTTCGACGTGGCCCTGGGCCGGACGACGGCCGCCTCAGAAGAGTGAGTCCCGCCATGCTCCGCGCCTCTGCCCTGTTCGCCCTGCTGACCTGCGGTTGGCTGACCGCTTCCGATCAGCCTCCGCGGGTGCCGAAGAAGAGTACGGCCCCGACGAACGAGGGCGAGAAGCTCTCGACCTTCCCCGCCGGCAAGCACGGTCGCGGCGAGCTGCACCACGACCAGGGGCTGTCCGTCCTCACGCTGCGGGGCACGCCGGCGGAGATGGGCGAGCAGTTCGGCGTGCTGGCGGTCAAGGCCGCGCCGGGGCTGGACGCCTTTCACAAGAACTTCGTCGCCGACGCCGGAATCGGCGCGACCGAACCGGTCGTCCGCCTGCTCGCCCTGCGGCTGCAAGCCGGGATGTCGGCCGACCACCGCGCCGAAGTCGAGGCGGTCGTCGCCGCGTCGAAGCGGCCGATCGACCTGGCGATGTTCGCCAACACCGTCTACGACCTGTCCACGACGATGGGGTGTTCGACGGTCGTGGTCGAGCCGGGCCGCAGCACGACGGGCGGGCCGGTCTTCGGCCGCAATTTCGACTGGCTGCCGACCCGGGGGATGCGCGAGCACACGCTGCTGGTCGTCGCGCACCCCACCGGCAACCGGTCGTTCGCCGTCGTCACCGTGCCGCCGATTCTCGGGTGCATTTCGGGCATGAACGACGCCGGCCTGAGTTGCACCGTCAACGAGATTCACATCCCGCAAGCCGCCGACAAGCCGGTCTTCCAGTGGGACGGCGTGCCGATGCTCTTCGCGTTCCGCCAGGTGCTCGAAGAGTGCAAGACGGTCGCGGAAGCCGAAGCGCTATTACGCCGCACGACCCGGACGACGACGGCCTGCCTGACGATCTGCGACGCCACGGGCGGGGCGGTGTTCGAGATCACGCCGAAGACGATTGTCGTCCGCCGGGCGACCAACGACGTCGTCTGCTGCACGAACCACTTCCGCAGTGACGCCCTGGGCAAGCCGACGAAGTGCTGGCGGTTCGACACCCTCGACCCGCTGCACGCGCAGACCGACAAGATGGGCGTGGCCGAGGTGTTCGGCCGGCTCGACGCGGTGAACCAGGGCAAGTTCACGCTCCAGTCGATGGTCTTCGAGCCGGCCGCCCGCAAGTGGCACCTCAAAGTCGGGTCCGAGCCGGCGTCGAAACTCGACGCCCGCGTCTTCGACCTGGGCAAGCTCCTCGACGCCAAGTAACGCAACGATCACGGGGCCGGTGCGGGCGACCGCGTCAGCCCCGGCGCGTCCGGCCGGTCGGTCGGGTAGATGACGATCGCCTCGGCGGCCGCGTTCGCCGCCGGGTGGGACTCGCGGTACTTTCGCGTCGTCGCCGACCGGGCGAGTTCGTCCGGCTTGAACAGGGCGTGCAACTCCCGGTGGACCGACGACAAGGCCATCGCCACGGCCTCCTTGGCGGCCGGGTCGGGTTCGGTCGCGTAAGCCTCTTGCAGTTTCGAGCGGGCTTCCTGCAGTGGCTTCAACCTCGGGGCCGCCGCGTCCGGCGGGCGGCGACCGAGCTTGGTCGCGGCGGCCCCGAGTTTGCCCGCGGCGGCCGATTTCTGCGATGCCGTACCCGTGGCCAAGGCCGCAGTGAGTTGACTCACCTCGGCGAGTGTCCCCTCGACGGGGCCGTCGTCCTGCGGCGCGGCCGCCCCGAGCAGGCTGAAGCACTGGTTCAGGCCGTAGTGCGCGAGCAGGTCTTCCGGGTCCACGCCGAGGACTTGCTGGTACGCCGCGACCGCCTTGAGCAGGTACTGCGTCTGCCCGGCGGACCCTTGGGGTTCGAGCTGAGCGCGGCGGAAGTGCGACTGCCCCAGCCGGCCGAGGACGACGTAGTCCTTGGCGAAGTTCATGTTCCGCTCGCGCGGCTGGTTGGCCGGTTCGACGATCTTGGCGAACTGCGCGGCGGCGGCCTCCCAGTCGGCCTTCGTGCTGGCGTTCTCGGTCAGGGCCAACCCGGACAGCCAGGCTTGCAGCCACCACGGCGCGGGCGGGTCGCACTGCCCCGACGCGGTCACCTCGTCGGCGGCGTCCTTCAACTTGCCCAGGTCGATGTACACCCGGGCCAGGTTGGCGTGGGCGTGCCAGACGGCGTCCTTGGCGTCCAGGGTGAGCAGCTTCTTGAAGGCGACTTCGGCCTGCCGGAGGTTGCCCTTCTTGTTCCCCGCGCCCCCTTCGAGGTAACAGGCGATGCCGTAGTCGTTCCACCGCTGCCAGGCCGGCGCGATCGGCGACACTTGCTCCTTGACGGGGGTCGCGGTGCCGACGGGGAGGGTGACCGTGTCGCTGCAAATGTCCACGATCGGCAGCTTCGGCACCGGCCGGTTCAGCGGCTTGTGGACGTACTCCATGTACGCCTGGTCGAACTTGCGGTAGCGGAGTCGGACCGTCAACTCGACCGGTCCCTTGGCGTCCGCGGGGACGGCCAACTTGTAGTGGACGACGTTCGCCGCGCCGGGCGGGATCTGGTGGTCGTAGAGCGGGGTGAAAATGTTCTGCGGGTTGCGGCGGTCGATCCGCCGGCCGTCCTTGTCGAGCATGTGGACGTTGACGAAGTGCGACCAGTCGTCCACCGCGCCGGTGTCGTCCGGGTTCTGCGTCGCCCCGCTGCGGCCGATGACTTTGCCGTCGCACTTGGCGGTGAAATCGACCCAGATTTCGTTCGAGTCCGCCGTCCCTTGCGAGAAGTGGTGGCCGATGTTGAGCGTGCGGATCACGGTTTCGAGCAGGTACGTCTGGCCCGGCCGCAACTCGGGCAGCTTCGGCCGCAGCACCGCCAGCGACTCGTCATCGACGCTGCCGTCGGACCGGAAGTTCTTGACCCCGAACAGGTCGATGCGGAGTTTCTTGTCCTTCAGGTAGTCGGTGTTTAGCGCGATCATCTTGTCGAAGCCTGCGGCCATGCCGGCGTACTTCGGCTCGTGCTTGAGCAGCTCGAACAGCCCGGTGTTGGCGGCCGGGAAGCTGTGGTGGTGGACCTTGCGGCCGCCGGTGCCGTCGAAGTCCTTCGCCCCGAAATCTTCGCTCGGTTTCAACGGCATGTGGCAGCTCGCGCAGTTCTCCTTGGCCTTCTCGGGGAAGTAAAAGCTCCGGCTGCCGTTGCCCATGCCGGACAGGACGAACGAGTCGTGGTGGTTCTGGCCGCGGAGGAAGTCCTTGTAGTGGTTCAACTCGATCGGCAGCGCGACCTTGTGGCAGGTCGCGCAGAACTCGGCCGTCTTGTGGACCGGCTTCAACATCGTTTTCTTGTGGAAGTCCGGCTTGGCCTTCACCATCTGCCCGTTGATCCACTGCAAGACCGGGTTGTCGCTGTACGTGAACGGGTACTGCTGTTGTTCTTCGATCGTGTAGGCCGCGTTGCCCTGCGGGCCGTGGACTTCGGTGATGCTGTGGCACACCACACAGGTGATGCCGGCGTGCCCGGTCTCCTGCTTCTCGAAGTCGATGTTGGCGTCGTCGAACTGGCCGCTGAAGAACGGCACCGGGTCGTGGCAGCCGGCGCACCACCGCGACGACTTGACGTTGCCGTCCCGCTTCATCCCCTCCTCGCGCGTTTCCTTGACGCTGAACAGGTAGGCCGGGTTGTTGAAGGAGCTGAACTTGTGGGCGCTGTGCAGGTGGTCGTTCGAAATGTCCGCGTGGCACTTCATGCAGTAGGCGTCGTTCATGAGCACCTGGGCGTCGATGAACTTGCCGTCGGCCGTCCGGGCGTTCGACGGCTCGAAGTACTGCAGCCCGTCCTTCGACTCCAGCCGGCCGGCCGTGCGCGGGTCGTAGTTGTGGAACCAGACCATGACGAGCATGGTGACGCCGACGACCCCGCCCCAAACTTTGCCGTAGTTCCACTGGATGCGCGGCCCGGCCTTGCGGTGGCCGATGTACGCCGCGATGCAGACGACCGGGATCAAAATGTGCAGCCAGTAGACGACGGACCGCGTCGTCGTGCCGGTCGGCAGTTGCGGCAACCCCTCGAACTGGAACAGCGCGCCGCCGGTGACGATGACGAGAATGCCGAGGCCGAAGACGATCAGCCCGAGCCGCACGGCCTTGCGGTTGTTGCGGTTCCGCGACGTGAAGTAGTGGGCGACGCCGAACACCAGGTACGGGAGCGTGCCGAGCAGGCCGACCGCCCCGTGGGCCAGGAACATCCAGAAGGTGAACGGCGTCGTGTACGCGCTGCCCGGCTTCAGGTAGTTCATCAGGCTCACGCCCGACAGGTAGATGCCGGTCGCGCCGAGCACCCCGAAGCCGGCGAACGTCGCCCACAACAGTGGGCGCAGCCACGGCCGGATGGCCGACACGTAGGGCTTCGGGGCGGACCGGGTCCGCTTCACGGGGACCGGGGGAGAGGGGTCGATCGACATCGGGAGACCTCGAACGGAAGAATCGATTACGGGGAGGATTGCACCAACCGGTGCTCGCGGTCGATCGCCAAGGCCGTCCACGTTTGCGTGCCGGCGTCTCGCCCCGGCCAACGAACGGTCGCGACATTAACCGCGGACTCGTCGCCCAAGCCAACCGTCAGCACCAACTCGCTCTGGCTGAGATAGCCGCGGGCGGCGGTGACGTAAAACCGCCGGGTGGTCGTGGCCGTCGTCACCTCCACGGCGGCCCCGATGGCGTCGCGGTTCGACCGCACGCCGTCGCCGACGAGTTTCAACCGCAGCCAGTGGCGGGCGGCGGCGGTGTCGTTGCGGAAGAGCTTGGCCGCGCCGCCGTTCGTCGAGATCACGACATCCGCCGCGCCGTCGCCGTTGAAGTCGAGGTACGCCGCGCCCCGGCCGACGAGTGGTTTCGACAGGTCGCCGGCGTCGGTCACGGCCTCGAAGCGCGGCCCGTCGGGCGTGCCGACGTGGCGGAACAACTGGGCCGCCTCGGCCTGTTGTTGCAGCGGCCGGGCCAGCGCGATGTCGGGTTCGAGGTGGCCGTTGGCGGTGAACAGGTCGGTGCGGCCGTCGAGGTCGTAGTCGAAGAACAGCGCCCCGAACTTCATCGGCCCGCGGCTCGGCGCGGCCAGCCCCCAGGCCATCGCGTTGTCCTCGAACAACAGCGGCCTGGTCTTCCGCACCGAGAGCAGCGTGTTCGGTTCGTTGCTGAAGTTGGCGACGAGCAGCGTGGTCTTACCGGGTTCCAGGTCGGCGGCGTCGATGCCCATGCCGCCGCGCGGCCGGCCCTCGGCGTAGGCCACGTTCGCGGTCAGGCCGATCTCTTCATACTTTCGCCCGCCGCGGCCGTCGGGCACGTTGTGGAAGAAGAAGTTCCGCACCGTGTCGTTGGCCACGGCCAGGTCCGGCCAGCCGTCGCCGTCGGGGTCGCACGCGACGACGCCGAGGGACTTGCCGATCGGCACGACCCGCCCGTCCACCCCGGTCGGCTCGCTCACTTCGACCCCGGACGCGGCGGAAACGTCGGCGAACCGGCCGTCGCCGAGGTTGCGATACAGCTTGCAGTGCGTGCCGGGGAACTGCGTCGGCGGCACGTAGGCGCGGTTGCCGCCCGGGAGTTGGGCGTGAATGCCGGCGTCGAGGGCGGGCGACCAACTCACGTACTGGCAGACGAACAGGTCGAGCCGGCCGTCGCCGTCGAAGTCGAGCCAGGTCGCGGACGACGGGAACGTGACCGGCCGGTTCCAGCGGCCGAACGCGGTCCCGTCGGCGACGGCCGGCCAGGTCGAGTCGCCCAGGCCCGCCCGTTGGGTAACGTCCTCGAATCGAACCCCGCCGACGTTGCGGAAGAGTCGGTTGCCGCCGACGGCCGTGACGAACAGGTCGGGGAAGCCGTCGTTGTCGAAGTCGCCCGCGCACCCGCCCAGCCCGAACAGCACGACGGCCAGTCCGGCCGCGGCCGTCGTGTCCTCGAACGTCCCGTCGCCCAGGTTGCGGTACAGCGTCCCGGTCGGCGTGGCCTCGGTCGCGGCCCCCGGCCACGGGCAACTGTTGACGAAGTACAGGTCGGGCCGGCCGTCGCCGTCGTAGTCGAAGACGACGACGCCCGCGCCCATCGTTTCCGGCAGCAGCTTCGCACCGGCCGCGCCGTTGGCGTGCCGGAAGCGGATGCCGGCGGCCGAGGTCACGTCCGCGAACGCCGCCCGCGCCGGTGCGGCGACGGCGGCGTCCGTACCGGCGCGGCGGTCGCACCCGACCGGGACTGCCACTCCGGTCACGAGTGCCATCAAAACCACAACCCGCGCCCGCATCGTTTCGACTCTCCGTGGCCCCTTAAAACACTAACCCGCAGACGAAACTGACGGCCCAGAACAGGCCGAAGAGCGCGACGGCGAGCCGCCGCGACACCTCCCGCCAGAGGTAAATGCTCGGGATCAGGCTGTACGTCCCGAGGCTCATGGCGAACAGCGCGACGTACCCGCTCGCCACCCCCTGCGCGTGCAGGTTGCCCGCGAACATCACGTCCAGGGCGATCGGCACCGGCATTGCCGTGGCCAGCAGGCTGACGACGGCCAGCGTCCCCGGCGACGTGTCGGCGAGCAGGTCGGCCCACGGCACCAACACGAGCGCGACGGACGCGACCAGACTGGCCCCGAGCATGATGGCCGCGGTCGGCCGGAGCAGCCCCCAGACGTGCTTCGCGTACACCCGGCCCAGCTCCGCCAGGACTTGCGCGAACGACTGGCCGCACGGGGTTTTGAGGTCGATCGCGCACGCCGCCGCGTCGGCCAGGTCGGGGGCCGACTTGGCCCCGCGCTCGGACCAGCGGACGAGCAGCGGCACCGCGGCGAGGATCACGACCAGGAGAACGGCGTACTTCGTGACCGCGATGGCGAGGGGCAAGGCCGTGAACGTCATCGCCACGACGACCGGGTTGAAGTTCGGCGACGAGAACAAGAATCCCAGCGCGGCCTCGACCCGCCCGGACCCGCGGGTGACGCCGCAGGCGACGGGCACCGCGCAGTTCGCGCAGACGCCGGCCGGCACCCCGAGGAGCGCCCCCTTGGCCGAGTTCAGGTACAGGTTCGACCCGAGTTTGAGCGGGTAGTAGTTCAGCACGGTGTGCAACAGCGCGCCCAACAGCACGCCGAAGCCCATGCCGATTTTCATGCTGTTCAGCCAGTTCGCCATCGTCGCCAGCACCCGCTCCCAGACCGGGGAGGCCGGATCGACGGGGAACAGTTCGCCCGCGTACGCCATGTTCGGCAAGGCGTCGCCCAGGTGGGCCGACTTGCTCAGCAGTTGCGGGTACCGCGAGGCGAACCAAAAGGTGCCGACCACGAGCAAGCCCGCGCCGACCAGTACGGCCGGCCGGTAGTAACACCGGACCGAACTGGCGGGGCGGCGGGGCGTCGTTCGGGGGGGGCTGCCGACGGCGATCATCGAATGTTCCTGAGGGGTACGAGGATTAGTAGTCGCCGCCGCTGAGCGTCTCGCCGCCCGCGCGGCTGACCAGCGCGCGGAGCACTTGCGGGGAGACCGAGTCCCGCAGGTAACTGACGTGCCCGTCCGCGAACACGACGTTCGACCCGCCGCTGTGGAACGAGAACATCTCGTCGTTCGCGCCGCAGTTCATGATCGTCCAGGGCTTGAAGCAGGTCGGCGTCGAAACCGACTGGTGGTAGTTCGGCGGGTACGACACCCCGAAGGCGTTGTCCGCCTCGGCCCACCGCCAGTGCTTCCGCATACTCGGGCTGGCCCCGGCGGCCACCAGCACCGGGTCCGGGTACAGCGACTCCATCCGCTCGTTCCGGCCGACGTCCTCGGCGACGGCGATCGTGTTGCTCGTGCCGTCCGAGATTTCGAGGACGCCGACCCGCCGCGACCCGAGTGCCCCCGGAATCAGGAAGACGCTGCCGGTGGCCGGGCTACCGCCGGGCGTGGGGTTGATGTTGGAGTGCAAAGTCGCGCCGTAGTCCGCGCACCCGTACCCGTCCGTGTCGGCCGCTGTGTTCCGCAGGCTGTCGCTCGGGCACAGGTAGAGTTTCACCACGTTCTTGCTGGCGGCAATGTTGCCCGGGCTGCCGTTGTACGGCGAGTTGAGGTCGAACTGGCGGGCGATGTTGTCCTGCTCGACGTAGGGCAGCAAGTGGACGAACACCGAATGCGCCTGCTTGTACCCGGCCACGAACGGGTCGGGCATTGGCGTTTCTTGGGTGCCGTTCGTGTACCACGAAATGGTCAGGGGTGTCGATTCCGTCAACCCCTGGCCGCCCGGCGGGAGCTTGTTGTTCGCGGACTCGTACGTGTGCAAACCGATGCCGATTTGCTTCATGTTGTTGCCGCACTGCAAGCGGGCGGCCGCGGCGCGGACCTTCTGTACGGCCGGCAAGAGCAGGCCGATGAGAATCGCAATGATGGCAATAACCACCAGCAATTCAATCAGCGTGAACGCGGCACGAATCGAACGCGACATGGTACAAAACCTCCGGAGAAAGGTACGAAGGAGGACAATCCCGCCCACTTCAAGAACCTTGAGCCTCCGGGCGGGAGGAGACTCAAGGAAGATCGTCGTCAGACGAATTGGCGTATTCTAGCCTAAATTCTGTCGGTGCGAATCGTCAACCCGCAGCCGAATCACGTCACTTCCCGGCCTGCAGTCCGGCGGCTTCGGTGATCCGGCCGAACGAGGCCCGGACGGTGACGAAGCTGACGAGTTGCACGATGGTTTTCGGACCGGCCAGTTTCAACGCCAACGCCACGTCGTCGTCGGTCAGGACCACCGGCGACGTGCCGAGTTTCTTCGCCACTGTGAAGAGGGCACGGTCGGTCTCGGTGAAGCCGGTCCAGTCGCCGTCCAGCGCGTCGATCTGGTCGTCGGTCTGGCCGAGTTTCTTCAAGCGGGTCTGGGCGTCGGCTGCGGCGTACCAGGCGCGGTCTTGGCGGGCGATGATCCAGGCCACCTGGGCTTTCAACAGTGGCTTGAGGTCGCCCTTGTCGTCGGCGTTCAGTTGCCCGGCGATGCGGGCTTTGCCCGAGGTGAAGTTGGCCATGAGGCCGGCCCACTGGGGCAGGGCGGCGTCCTTCGCAAAGTCGTCGGGCATCGCGGCGCGGGCCTTGTCGTCGCTCACGAGCGGCAACCGCGGCGTCCGCACCCGCGCGGCTTGCAGCGCCGCCTCGACCTCGGCCTTCGGCTCCAACGGCGGCCGCGTGCTGACCGTTCGCCCCGTCGGCTTGCCTTGTTCGTCGAGTTGTAGCGGTGCGACCTTGGACACCGTGCCGGCGTACTTGGCCGAAGTCGGGGTCAGGTACGTGTGCTTCTCGGGCGCAGGCTCGGCCCCTTTCGCGTTGCCGAACCCGCCGCCGCCGGCCGATTGGGGCACGCCCAGGCCTTCTTTCCACCGGTTGATCGCGTTGTTCCCGGCCACCGACATCAGCATTTCGAGGATTTGCACCTCGGTGAAGTGCTCCTTCAGGCCCTTGATGTCGGCGTCCCCGACGAGGTGCGGCTGGTACGTGATCTTGCGGGCGAAGGCGAACGCGCTGCGGTCCTTCGGGGAGAAGCCCGACCAGTCGCCGTCGAGGGCGGCGATGTCGTCCTCCTTCAGCCCGGCGCGGAGCAATTTGCTCTCCTGGTGGCCCTGACAGTACTGGCAGTTGTTGGCCCGGCAGACGATCCAGAACAGCTCGACCTTGAACGCGGTGTCGAGGGTCATGGCCGGGTCGCGTTCGCCGGCACCGCCGCCGCCGAACCCGCCCGCACTGCCCGCCGGCATGTAGTGGTGTCGCAGTCGGCCTTCGTAGCTCATGCCGCGCTCGCCGAGCTTGGCTTTCTCGTCCTCGGTGATCTCGGGCAGAGGGATTCGCGGGGTGCGCGCCTTCATCTCTTCGAGCAGTTGCTTCATCTCCGGGCGGGTCAGCGGGATCGGCCGCGGCGACGATGTCGGCGGCTCGGCCGCTTGAAACGACCCCGCCGAGGCGACGAACAGACCGAAGAGAGGGGCCAGGTACTTGGTCATGTCAGCTTTCTGGATGGTGGTTCGGTTCATTGGGCAATGCGGACGATCACGAGTGCGGGCGTGGTGCTCACGTTGTAGACGGCTTTTTGCGTGGATTGCTTCCCCGAAGCGTCCTTCACGTCGAGCTTGGCTTTGAACTGCGCGTCGTACCCGTCCGGGACGGCCTCGGCGGCGATCTCGAAGGCGACCAATTTGGTGCCGTCCGCCCAAGCCTTTTCGACGACGGTGACGGTCGGGGCCGTTTGCTTGTAGGCGTCGAGCGAATCGCCCTTCTGCCAGGCTTGCAATGCCTTCTGCAGCGCCTCGCGGCCGACAGTCGGGTCTGACGAATTCGGCGCGGGACTACAGCCGAGCAGGCCGGAGATCGACGCGCCGAATCCGACGACGAGAATGAATCGACGGATCATCGGTAGCTTCCCTTGGAGTTGCTGATACCAGAGTGCGCTCACTCGGAGAACACTTCGCCGCCGTTACGGGTTCCCAACGCCCGCCACGCGGCGAGCGTCATCGAATAGTTCACCGTGCGGACGGACCCGTCGCACAAGGCCACATTCACGACACTCGTGTGCTTGCTGTTGGCCGTCGTTGCGATCCGTTGCGGCGGGAACATGCAGCCGCGGTTGCCGGCCGGGAAGGCGTGGTAGTACCGCGTGCTGGTGTGCCCGGTCGAAGTCCAGTCGCCTCCGGCGTTGGAGTTCCCTTGATACGAAAGGTTTGTCGGGTCGATGGCATTGCACTGGGCCAACGCCTCGTCGGGCGTGGCCGGGTACGTTCCCGGTTGAAAGGTGTCCCCGTCCTTCGTCGCAATGGCCGACGAGAAGTCGCCCTTGATGTGCTCGCTGAACGCGGCCGTGTTGCTCGACCCGTCCGCGATGTCGGTGACTTTCAACGGCGTGTCCTGCCAGAACGCGCCGTTCGGCGGCGGCATCGCGGCATTGACGGCACTCGGGAAGGTATTGACGATGCTCACGCCGGCGTTCCACCGGTAGTTGTTCCCGGCCCCTTGCCCGGCCGGGACCGTCGTAACCGGGTCCGACGGGCACAGAAACATGGCGACCACGGTCGCCCGGGCAGAGGCATTGACGGCATTCGTCGAAGATTGCGTAAAGTCGAACAACCGGTACAGATTGTCCTGCTCAAGATACGGCAACAACAAGACCTGCACGGGGTATACCGGGTTGGTCCCGCCGATCGGGCTGGCCGACCCGGGCGGGAACGTCCCGTTCGCGCTGTGGTAGTTGTGCAAGCCGAGCGACAACTGCTTCAAGTTGTTGCTGCACTTCATCCGGGCGGCCGCTTCGCGGACCTTTTGCACGGCCGGCAGCAGCAGGCCGATGAGAATCGCAATGATGGCGATGACGACCAGCAATTCAATGAGTGTGAACGCGGACCGAATCGAACGAACCATGATACCGAACCTCCGATAACGAAGAATGAAATGGACATTGAACCAGGTCCACCCAATCCACGAACCTCAAGCCTCGGGGTGGGAGGAGGCTTGAGGAAGATCGCCGGCCGACGAGGACTATTCCAGGGACCGGAATACCGTCAGCTTGATGTCGGTGCCCACGATGTAGTTCACCGTCTTGGTGCCTTTGCCTTGAAGAGTCAGGCGGACCGCGACTTTCAGGTTCGCGTCCTGGGCCACGCCGTCGTCCAGGACTTCGTAGGCGTCGAGTTTGGTGCCCGCCATCCAGTCGAAGTCCTGGGCCACGACGGGCGGCTTGTCGTTAACGAGGGTTCCGATCGGCCGCCCGGCCTTCCAGGCGTCGAGGGTGGCTTTCAACGTCTCGCGGGCCACGTACGGTTTCACCGGGGCGGCCACCGGGCGGGCACCGCAGCCGAGGACTATCAGCGGCAGCAGCGCGATCAAGCAGCGACTAGAAATCACCGAGCACCTCCCCGCCGTTGCGCGTGCCCAGGCCCCGCCAGGTCGGGATGTCGATGGCGTTGCGGACGAACCGGACGCTACCGTCGCCGAGCGCCGCGTTCACGCCGCCGGTGTGGCGACTACTCGGCGGCATGGTCGCTTTGCCGACCATGAAAAACCCGCACGACCGGCCGTTCGGCGGGCTGATGTGCTGGTACCGGTGCTGGTGGTGCAGCCACGGCGACCCCATGAACAGCGGGAATTGGTTGGCCAGGTTGGTGATGTCCACGGCCGAACAGATCGCCAGGGCGTCGTCGGCAGTCGCCGGGTTGGCCGGGCTGAAGAACACGTCCTCGACCGGGCTGACGACGGCGTTGGTGCCGTCGGCCAGCAGTCGTTCACTGAACAGGACGGTGTTGCTGGTGCCGTCGGTGATGTCGCCGAGGCGGTTGACCGTGTTGATGTAAAAGACCCCGTTGCTGTTCGCCGCACCCGGCACGACGAACCACGGAATCGTCCCCGAGTTGGCCAGGTAATTGGTCGCCGCGCCGGTCGCCGGGAGAGGGTTTTCCTTGTCCGAGGGGCACCGGAAGCCGCTCACGATCACGTTCCGGGCGAGCGCGTTCGCGGCGTCCTGGGGCGGGCGGGTCAGGTCGATCTGGCGGTACAGGTTGTCCTGTTCGAGGTACGGCAGCAGCAGTGACAGGGCCGAAAACTGAGGCCCGCTGACCACAGTCGGCGGCGTCCCGCCGGACGGCAGGGTGCCGACGGAGTCGTGGTAGTTGTGGCACGCCAACCCGATTTGCTTCAGGTTGTTGGTACACTTCATGCGGGACGCGGCTTCCCGCACCTTTTGCACGGCCGGAAGTAGCAGGCCGATGAGAATCGCAATGATGGCAATGACCACCAGCAACTCAATGAGTGTGAACGCGGACCGTGAACTTCGTTTCATGGCGGAAGACTCCGGGCGGTGACGAGAGAGAATGAAACCGAGGAATCATGTCGAATGAATCTGTACGCAGACGCCTTCCGCGAGTGCGGAAGGCGATTGCGGAATGCACGACATCGGTGCCCCGAGCGACACGAACGACGGACGGGATTGACCCACGCCGTACTACCACGCACGAAACCTGTACGGCGTCGTGTCACGCAGCCCACGACGGGCGGCGCGAAATCAACGGGGGCGCAGTGGGCGGGCTACGAGCGGCGAGGGGGGTGGAAAATGGTCTCGGCCAAGATGTGACAAGCAGGGAACTCGCGGTCTAGGACGACGGCCGTTTGAAGGGCTTCGACCTCGGCGGACGAAGTGAGAATGGCGTCCAAAGTCTGGTGTTCCGTCGCCGTTACGGTCACCGGTACTGGCGACGGCATCACCGGCGCTTGCCGGCACGACGGGCCGTGGCACGGCGGCCGCGGTTGCTTCGGAGTGTCGCTGCTCGGCGGCTGAGAATTGTCGGCGACGATGTGCAAGTAATCGCCACAACTCGCGCCGGCCTTGCTCCCCGACGCGCACAGCACCACCAACGGCAACATGCCGATCGTGACGAGCCAGCGGTAGAAGGGGTAACTTGACATGTTGTCTCAGTGTTCCGTCAAAGTACCAGAGCGTCCGGTTGACGCAAGACAAATCGACGATTGCTTGAAATCTCTTCGCCGATTCGTGCGGTGCGTTACTACGGCGCGAGGATTTTGACGCTCGGGCTGCCTTCCGTCACTTCCTGGTAGTGATCGACCGTCAACCCTTTGACCTCCTGGGCGTCCCCGTGCGACCAGAACACGGTGGCCTTCAAAATCTTCTCGTCCGAGGCCAGGCCGAGCAACAGGCGCGGGTCGTCCGTCGAAGCGTAACTGGAGCCGCCTTTGACGAACTTCGTCTGCGTCCCGAGGGCGGTTTCGACCACCAGCCGGGTGCCGACGAGGTCGCGCTGACCCTTGCCGCGGAGCGACACGCCGAGCCAGTGCTTGCCGGCAATCGGCGCGACGTTTTTCAGGACCACGATCGGCTCGTTGTGCCGGACGACGACCAGGTCGGGGCGGCCGTCGTTGTCCAGGTCGCCGACGGCACTGCCGCGAGCGTTGTGCGCGGCGGCGAAGAAACTGCCGCCACGGGCGGACTGGATTTTCAGCTTGCCGCCGTCGTTGAGGAGCAGCGACGGTTTTTGCCGCCGGTCCACTTTCAGCGGGTGCCGGACGGCGTGGCCGTTGACGATGGACAGGTCGTCCCAGCCGTTCAGGTCGAAGTCGGCGAACCCGGTCCCCCACGAGACGAACAGGCCGTTGACGGTGCCCAGGCCGGACGATTGAGTCGAGTACGAGAAGCGGACGCGGGCCGGTTCGGTCGTGCGATTCTGGTACAGGGCCGGGAGTTCGGATTCGTAATTCGTAACGACGATCGAGGCCCGCCCGGAGTGGTCGTAATCGGCGACGCCCAGGCCCATGCTGCCGTTGGCCGTGCCGCGGTCGTCCCGGGCCACGCCCGCGACGAGGCCGATTTCTTCGACGAGAATCTCACCGCCCGGGCCGTACTTGGCCCCGCGATTCAGGTACAGAAAGTTGTCGTCGGTGTCGTTGGCCGCGTACACGTCCGGTCGGCCGTCGTTGTTGACGTCCACGATCACCGCGCCGATCCCCCGGCCGTCGTTCCGCAGTGGTCCGCGCTGCGCGGTGCGGTCCTTCGGGTCGGCTTTCAGGTTCACTGTCGCGCTGACGTCGGTGAAGGTGCCGTTGCCGTTGTTCTGAAAGACCGCGTGCGGCAACTGCGTGAACTTCGCCGGCTGGCAAACGTCACGCGTTTTGCCGTCGTAGTTGCAATCGGTCGGGTGCCGGTACGGTTTGCCGTCCGGCCCGGTGCCGTCAAAGCCCCAGTTCGCGTAGTGGCAGACGTAAAGGTCGGCGAAGCCGTCGCCGTTCAGGTCGCCCCACGCCGTGGAGGTGGACCACAGGCTGTCCGCAGTCAGGCCCGATTTGGCGGTCACATCGACGAACTTGCGGCCGCCTTTCCCGTCCGGTTCGTTGTGCAAGAGGACCAACCGGTTGTAGCCGCTGACGAGCAAATCCGTCCAGCCGTCGTTGTCGGAGTCGAACGCCGACGCGCCGTGCGAATACTGGAGCGGGCCGTCCAGCCCGACGGCTTTCGACACGTCCTCGAACTTGAAGTTCCCGAGGTTGCGGTACAGCTTGCACGGGTGGCCGAGAACCTTCTTGCCGTCGAAGTAGCCGCCCCCGGGGACGAACAGGTCGAGCAAGCCGTCGTTGTCGAAATCGACGAGGGCAACGCCGCCGCCGAGGGATTCGATGATCGAGTAGTTGTCCGCCGCCTCGCCGTTTCGGTACGCGAAATCGATCCCGCTCGACGCGGTCACGTCCTCGAACAGGGTCGGGCCGATCGGTTCTTCGACGCCGGGCGGGGCTAGTGCAGGTGTCGGTTTCTCGCAGCCCGCCGCGAAACCGAGAAGCGCCGCGACCGCCCAGTAGGCCGGGAGTCGCAAGAGGTTTCGGCCGACGCGACGCGGGGAAGGGTGCATGTCGAGACTCGGCCGGGAGAGCGGTTCAAGTGCCGTTGTGGTTCGGTACGCCGGGCGATTCGAGCTTGTTCAATTCGGCACGCGGCGTCACCGCGCGGCCGCGGCTTGCCGGCGGTGGAACTCGGCCTGGTCCCGATTCCCCGCCTGCTCGTAGTGTCGCGCGAGGACCTCGTGGGCCGGGCGGAATCCGGGGTCGAGCGACAGGGCCACGTCGAGCCAGCGCAACCCCTGGGCGGTGTTGCCGGTCGTCAGTAACAGGCTGCCCATCTCCGTGGACGGAGTCGGGTCCAGGGGCCGCTCGGCCAGGCGGCGCGTCCGCAGCACGGCCAACTGCGTCGTCTGCTGCTTGACGGTCTCGGACCGCTGCAACTGTTCGGCCGCCGCCGCCGTTTGCCCCGCCTGGAGGAGGGCTTGGTAGTACAGGTAGTGCGACTGGTAGTCGTTCGGCAGGGCCTCGACGGCCCGCCGCAGCCACGCCGTCGCGTCGGCCGTTTGTAGGTCGCTCAAGGCGAACTGGCCGCGCGTGCGGAGGGCCAGGCCGTGGTCGGGGTGCGTCCGCAAGACCTCGTCGAGAAGCTCGACCGCCCGCGCGGGCCGGTCGGTCATTTTCAGGCAGCGGGCCAGGCGGACGCGGTGGTCCGGCACGTCCGGTTGATCCAGAACGAGGCGTTCGAATTCGCCAATGGCTTCGTCGAACCGGCCGAGTTCGAGCAGGGTGACCGACAGCGTCGTTCGGGCTTTGGTCCGGGTCGGGTCGCGGCTGAGGACTTGCCGCAAATCGTCCGCCCCGAGCGTCAACCCGCGGCCACGCCCTTGAATCGCGGCCCGCCCGCGGAGTTCCAGGGCACGAGGATCCTCGGGGAACCGACTCGCCCACTGCTGGGCGACGGTGTACGCGTCGTTGGCGCGGTAGACGGCCAAGTACCCCTCCGCCAGGGCTTCCCATACGGTCCGCTGCAGGCCAGGATCGGCGTCGGATTGCCGTTGCAAGTACTCCCCGACGTCCGCGACGTTGCCGTCCACCGCTTGCAGCAGTGCCCACTCGAAGGCCAACTCAGGACTCGTGCTACCCCCCGCCCGCCGGGCTTCGCGGAGTTCGTCCATCGCGGTCGGCAAATCCCCCGCTTGCCACGCCGCCCGACTGCTCAACAGCCGAACATCGGCCCGTCGATTCCAAGGCCAGACGCTTCGGCACCGGTCCAGGTGGTGTGCGGCCGACTCCGGTTTGTCGTCGGCTAGGGCGGCACGTCCCAGGCGGAAAGACTGCCACGCGTAGACTTGAGGCGACGCTACGGCAACGGCCACCAGGCCGAGCCAAGTCCACCGGGAACGCAGGCGGCGAACGACACACGCTTTCATGGCCGCTGCCCCGCCGTCGCCGCCAACGCCCGGTGCCGGGTCGCCAGCACGGGGTTGCCCATCTCGCGGTAGATCACTGCTAGAGCGGTGTGGCTCGGCGCGTGGTTGGGGGCGCGTTTGAGAGCGAGTTGGTACCAATTGATCGCGGCCCCGGGTTGGCCGGAACGGAGCGCGATCCCGGCGATCTCGAACGCCGGACTCGGGTCGTCGGGTTGCGACTGGAGCGGGCCGTTGACCAATTCCGTCATCCGTTGGTTGTCCGCCAAAAGAGTCGTGACGCGTGCCTGTTCCGCCGCCGCCTCGTCCGTCCGGTCGAGGCGCGAGAGTGCCTGGATGTACAAGTTCCGGGTGTTCACCGACCCCGGGTCCGACCGGAGGGCGTGCGTCAAGAAGTCGGCCGCCGCCTGGTCGTCGCCGGCGTTCAGCGCGAGCGTCGCGCGTTCCGTGAGCGCCTGGGACGAGTTGGGGTGCGACGCGAGGACGGCGTCGAGTGCCCGGACGGCTTCGTCCGTGCGGCCGACCTGGCGGAGGGCCATGACCCACTGGACGGCGACTTCCACGTTGTTCGGGAGTTCGACCCGGAGTGCCGCCAGGTGGCCGAGGGCTTCGTTCGCGTCCCGCGTCATCATCAACAGGACGACGAGCCGGAGGCGGGCCTCGGAGTGGTCGGGCTGGCGGGCGACGAGGTCCGAAAACAGCTCGCGGGCGCGCTGCATGTTGTACCGCTGTTCTTCGAGCGAACCCAACAGGTAGTCGGCCATCGGGTCCGCCGGCTGATCGGTCCGCCAGACTTCGAGGACGGCGAACGCGTCCGTGTAGCGAAATTCCCTGAGGTACCCGCTGACGAGCGCGTGCCGGGCGAGTTTCGCCGGGTCTCCCCCGAGCGCGATTCGCGCGGCGAGCACCGGGGCGACGGGGGCCGTCGTGTCGCCCGCCGCTTTGAGGAGGAGGCGTTCAAAAGTTAGCCCCTCGTCGTCCCCGTACAGCGTCCAATAGCGGTCGAGGACTGCTTCGGCCTGCGGCCACGCTTGAAACATGCGCAAGACGCGGGCCGTCAAGAGCATCAGTTCGCGGTCTTCGGGATCGACCGGAGTGCAATACGCGATGTGCGAGATCGCCGCCGACGTACGACCGTCGTCGGCCGCGCGTTTGGCTTCTTCAAAGTACGTTCGGAATTGGTCGCGGCGGTAAAGAGCATAGCCGGCGTAAATCGCACCGCCCAAGATCAACACGACGAGTGCGACTCGAACGGACCGACTTTGAAGAACGCCCCACCCACGCGGGAGGGGTTGTGTCGCGGCGATCGACGGGTTGATGTCGGCGATTAAATGAGTAGGAGTCGGGAGCATATCGCCGCCCATAAATCACCGACGGGATTCGAGGTGCCCGCGAAATATTACTTGCCGACCAGAGTAATGTCGAAAGTCTGAGCGCCGCCGATCGCGGTGTACGCGAGTCCGGACTGGCCCACGTCTTCGTACTTCGACGGAATCTTGACGTACTTCTTCGCCGAATCGCCAGGATTCGACATGACGTAGCCTTCCGGCGGGGTGTTCTTGATGGCGTCCTTGTCTTTTTTGATGTCGACGGGCGGTGCCCCCTTCATACCTGCCGGCCCGGGTACTCCCTTCATTCCCGGCCGACCGCCACCGGGCATTCCGCCGAACGATCTACCTTTCAGATAATCCGTACTGACTGTCACCGAGTATTCGCCGGCGACGATCACGGGAAGGGAGTAGGTGCCATCTTCCTTAATCTCGATCGATGCACTTTGGCCGTCCTTGTTGTAAAAATCGACACGCCCTCCTTTGAGCGGTTGGCCATCGATCGTCACTTTGCCAGACAGGGATCCGACAGACGGGCTACACCCGGCCATGACAAAACTACCAGCCAGAACTAGGCTGAAGAGGACGAACGGTCTCGATGATCGCATGGAAAAACCTCGTGAGAAAAGCTATGAAAAAAAGCGTCCGTGCTGCCAAGCCGATACTGGAGCACGGACGCGAATTGATCGAGATGTCCAAGCCGAGGGGTCCTCGGGCGTTGAAAGTTACCAGTCGTTCCCAAGAACTTCGCCACCGGCAGGCGTAAACGCCGCCCACCATGTTACGGGGCTGATGCTCGGGCGAACTCCGCGAACGCTGCCGTCCCAGAGTGCCACGAGCATCGTGTCGTGATAGGTGCTTGCGATCGACCCGGTACAGATCGCTTGGTTCCCCGAAGTCATTTTCGGCTTGACCTGAGAGGCGAACGAGTGAGGACCGACCACGCTACCGACTTCGTCGTTCGCAATGATCGTTCCCCAGTCGGGCCAGAAGTTGTCCGGGTAAGCACCCGAATTGCAACGGGCCAATTTCTCGGTGTACATGATCGTGTTGGACGAACCGTCGCCGAAGCTGCCCGGGAACCTCTTGTAGCTGAGACCACCCCACCACTGGTAGGTCAGGCCCGAGACTTGTCCGTTGGTACCATAGCTTGCATGAGCGTCGTTCGCACTCGTCGTTTGGGTGGGGTCAGAGGGGCAGATGAAAGTTTTCACGCGAGAGTTTCGGACGCCCGCGTCAGTCCACAGCGAGTAACACTGCAAGAAGTTGTTGCGGTCGTCGGTGACCGACGACGACGCCTTGTAAAGGTTTTCTTGTTCGAGGTAGGGTAGGATTGGAATCAGGTTGCTGCCGTTGCTGTTGCCGGCTGCCGGGTTCAAGTTCGGGTACAGACCAATCGACCCGGGGATGGAACCGTTGTTCGTGTCGGCCGTGCCGATCGTCGCCAACGCCATCTGCTTGAGGTTGTTGGTGCAGGTCATGCGGGCGGCAGCCTCGCGGACCTTTTGCACGGCCGGGAGTAGCAGTCCGATCAGGATCGCAATGATGGCGATCACCACCAGCAATTCGATCAGGGTGAAGGCGATTCGCCCTCGAGAGAGACCTGCTCGCATGACACGCTCCAGGAAAGTGAAATAAAAGCTGATGCGACTGTGAGAAACTGCTCATTAATCCGAACTTGTACCGTAGTTGCACCAGTTTCTAACAGTTCTTTCTAATCATTACCCGGAACCAGCAAGCCGGTCAAGAAAATTGCACGAAGATTTCCCGGGTTCCAAGCCCACGGTGTCGGGCGAGCGGACATCGATCTGTCTATCATGCATGAGTCGTGAATCTGTGCGGACACGGTGCCTGACTTGTTGCTCGGTACACGGCCATCGGTCGCCGACTTCTGCCGTCTGTTCGGACCCGATCAGTATTGCGGTATCTCCACGCGGGTGCCGCCGGCCATGGCCGACTCGTGGGCGCACAGGCCGACGAGGGTGTAGTTCGCGCTGGTCGGCGCGTCCGGGAAGGCGGGTTGTTTGCCCAGGACCGCCATGAGGAAGTTGTGCGCGAGGTGCGGGTGCGACCCGCCGTGGCCGCCGCCTTGCACGAAACTCAGGTGCGTCGCGTCGTGGATCGCCCCGGTGAACTTGCGGACCGGCTCGGGCAACCGCTCGGCGAAGTCCGGCACCGGCACGCGGCGGGGAATCTTCGCCTCGGGCAGGCCGCGGGTGTGCAGGACCGGTTCTTCGCCTTCGAGTTGCTGCCACTCGAAACTCACGTCGGACGCGGTCACGTCGAAGCTCTCGCGGTACTGCCGGGCCGTGTCGAAGAGCGACCGCGTGACCTCGGCGACGACGTCCGACCCGATGATCTTGAACGTCGCCGACTGGACCGCGAACGGCGAGCCGTACTTGGGGATGAGGTCATCGCGGATGCGGCCGGAGCCGTGGCAGACGACGCTCTCGGCGAGAGCCGGCTTGCCCGGCGTCGAGAGGATGCCGAGGCACGGGCTGACGCAGTGCGTCGCGTACCACATCGGCGGCAGGCCGGGCCAGTAGTTCGGCCACCCGTCCATGTCCTGCTGGTGCGAGCCGCGGAGGAACTGGATGCGGCCGAGTTCGCCCCGGTCGTACATCTGCTTGGCGAACAGGTACTCCCGGGCGTACACGACCGTCTCCATCATCATGTACACCAGGCCTGTCGAGCGCTGCAGTTTGACGATTTCCTCGATCTGCGACTTCTCGGTCGCCATCGGCACCGTGCAGGCGACGTGCTTGCCGGCCTTGAGCGCGGCGAT
>JANYHV010000290.1 GCA_025362195.1 Fimbriiglobus sp.
AGCAGCGTCTTGACCTCGAACGGCTTCAGGTCGGGCTTGAGGCTCAGGAGGCGGGCGGCGATGGCGGCCAGGTGGGGGGTCGCCCAGCTCGTCGCCGGCTCGCGGGAGAAGCCCAGGTTGCCCTTGGCGTAGGCCTGGAACTCGATCGAGTCGCGGAGGTGGTAGGCGAACCCGAGGGGGTCGGCGAAGGTGCCCTTGTCCACCGAGATCAGCGGCGGGGCGAACGCGGCCGGGTACGACCGCGTGAACGGGTGCTCGTTGTGCGCCGCCGCGAACACGAGTACGTCCTGGAAGTACGCCTCCTCGATGGCCCGCTGGAACTGCTGCCGGCGGGGGAGTTGCGACAGCCGGCTCTCGGGGACGCCCAGCGACAGGTTGACGACCTTGACCTTCCACACGTCCACGGCGTGCCGCAGGGCGGCGATGACCGTCTCGACCTCGCACGTGCCCTGCGGGCCGAACACGTCCGCGCTGTACAGCCGTGCCCCCGGGGCGACGCTCAGGATGATGTCGGCGACGATGGTGCCGTGCGGGCTGGACTGCTTGCCGTCGTAGGGCAGCGGGGTCGGGCTGCCGGGGCGGAAGACGGCCCCGTCGATGGGCGCGATCGGCGTGCCGAGCTTGGCGTACTTCTCGGCGAGCAAGTCGCGCTCGATGCCGCTGTCGATGACGGCGATGGGGACGCCGGCCCCGGTCGCGCGCGGGTCGGCGAGCAGCCGGCCGGGGGCCAGGCGCTCGAACAGGTCGTCGAAGAACGCGGGGGCGGCCACCGGGTCAGCGGCCCGCGGCGGTGAGGCCGTCGAGCAGGTCGCGCAGGTTCTGCACCAGCTTGACGCAGTGGTCCACCGCCGGCGGCCCGTGCCGCACGGCCAGCGACCGCACCGCTTCGACGAGCTTCAAACTCGTGTCGGCGTCGGCCACGGCGTTCGAGTCGGCACTCAGGCCCTGCCGCAAGCGCTCCAGCGCCGCCGACGACGCGGACAGCGGCGGGGGCGAGCCGTCGATGGTGCGCTGCACGTCGTGCCCGGCCTTGAGCGCGGCCTCCACGGCGTCGAAGATGAGCCGGTGCGACTGCCGCTCGGCGAGGGCTTGCCGCAGGAGTTCCGCGCCGATGTCGGCCGCCGCCGCGACGAGCCGCCGGTCCTCGTCGGTGAAGGCCGGCTTGTCGAAGAGTTCGAGCACGACGTGGACGCCCGGGCCGACGCTCACCGGGGCCGCCAGGATCGACCGCCGGCCGCGCTCGAACGGGCGGAGTTCGACCAGCCCCGCGGCCTCGGGCGTGAAGTCGTTCAGGATCACGGCCTCCTGCATCGACACGACGCTCGCGGCCAGCGACCGGCTGAACGGCACCGGCGGGCAGTCGATCACGTCGCCGCCGGGGGTGTAACACGCGGTCGCGTCGGTGCCGTCGGGGTGCAGGTGCCGCACGAGCAGGACGCCGTCGGTCGCCCCGGTCGCGCGGAGCAGGAAGCGGAACAGCGTGTGGACGGCGACCGGCAGCGGCACCGGGTCGTTCAGCGTCGCGGCCGAGCGGACCAGCGGCAGGACGTTCTCGACCGCCTCGCCGAAGGACTTCAGGCTCTCGTTCAACTCGCGCTGCCGCTTGGCCGGGCGGATCTTGGCGAGCTGCTTGTGAACGGCCTTCAAAAACGTCTCGCGGTTCAAGTCCTGGTTCTTGTCGAGGTAGTCGCGGACGCCCATGCGCAGGGCTTCGAGCGGGGTCGCCTGCCCGGCGAACCCGGTGACGAGAATGGCGACGATGTCCGGCTGGAACTCGACGAGGTCTTCGAGCAGCCGCAGGCCGTCGGTCCCGGACCCGAGGTTCCAGTCGAGCACGGCCAGGTCGATGACCTGCTCGTTAGCGAGGACCAGCGCCTCCTCCGCGTCGGCCGCGACGAGGACGGTCACGCCCCCGCCGTCGGACCGGAGCCACTCGGCGAACGTCCGGCGGACGCCCTCCTCGTCGTCCACGATCAAGACCGCTTCCGTCATGACGCTGAACCCTCTGGCCACAGTTCGATGTCGCGTCGGTTCAGCGGTGCCCTCGGCTCCGCCGCAGGCGACCTCTTCTGTAGCTGGCCTCTGTGAGGCCGGACCCGCTACCACTCACTGAAGCCATCCGCCCCGGGGAGCGGGTCCGGCCTCACAGAGGCCAGCTACAGAAGAACGGCGTACCGCCGACCTCACTCACGACACTTGCCCCTGTTGGTATGTCCGCCACGCGGCGGGGAAGTCGCGGTTCAGGAGGTGCGCGGCCGCTTTCAGGCGCTCGACGTCGGCCCCGCCGCGGACCGCTTCGGCCGCCGTGAGGTGCCGCAACGTCGCGTCGAAGTCGCCGGCCGCCAGGGCCGACTTCGCCGCCCCGAGCAGCCCCGCCCGGCGGGCTTCGACGGCGACGACGAGCGTGAGGTCGGCCTTGCAGCGGCGACACGTTGTGACGGTACCGTCGTTGGCCGCGCGGCAGACGGGGCAGGTCACGCGTCCTCCAGGTAGAACATCACGTCGGTCAGTTCCGTCGTCGCTTTACCGACGGCCGGCCAGTCGAGGGCGACCATCGCGGACCGGATGACTTCGGTCAGGCGGTCGAGTTCGGCCTGGTCCTCGGCCGTCGCCTTGGGCCGCAACCGCTCGGCCTTGTCGAGGGCCGCGCGGGCCTGGCCCGGTTCGCTGCGGCCGTCCCCGGCGGCGGCGGCCCGGAAGCGCGGCGTCTCCGGCGGGGCCTCGTTCGACGGCTCGTCGTCCTCGGCCTCGTACCCGGCTTCGTCGTCCTCGTCGGCGGTCGGGTCGGCGGCGTCGCCCAGGAACGGGTCCTGCCACAGGCGTTCGAGCCGCTCCCGCGCGGCGTCCCGCTCTTCGAGCGCGAACCGGGCGATGGCGTTGTCGATGGTGATCTGCTTGACCAGCCCCGTCGTCTTCTCGCGGGCCGAGACTTTCAGCGTGCCGTCCAGGGTCATGTCGAGTTGCACGACGAGTTGGTTCCCGGCCGGGACGCGCGACAGGCCGTCGATCTGGAAGGTGCCGACGCGGTGGTTGCGGCGCACGTCCTCGCTCTCGCCCTGGAAGATTTCGATGTCGACCTTGTCCTGGTTGTCCGAGACGGTGCAGAACGCCTCGCTGCGCGACGCCGGCAACGGCGTGTTGCGTCGGACGATCGGGGCGAAGCGGTACTCGTTGAACGGCGTCAGGTACGAGTCGGGGTACTCCAGCGTCTTGATGCCGAGGCTGTGCGGGGTAATGTCCACCAGCACGGCGCTGACGTTCTGCTTGGCGACGATGGCCCCCTGCACGGCGGCCCCCAGCGCGACGCACAAGTCGGGGTGGACCTCGCGGTGCGGCGACTGCTTCAGCCGCTCTTCGAGCAGCCGGCCGATCATCGGCGTGCGGGTGCTGCCGCCGACCAGCACGATCTTCTCGATCTGCGCCGCCGTCAGCCGGGCGTCGTTCAACGCCTTCTGCACGCAGTCCATCGTCTTGTCGATGAGCGGGGCGATGAGCGTCTCGAAGTCCTTGCGGTCGATCTCGGTCGAGAGGTGGACGGGGACGCCGTCCTTCTCGGCGATGAACTCCTCCTCGATCTTGGCGAAGGCGTGGTCCGACAGCGCCTTCTTCGCGTTCTCGGCGGCGCGCAACAACCGTGCCCGGGCGGTGCGGTCGAGCCGCAGATCGACGCCGTAGGTTTCGAGGAAGTCGTCGGCGAGGTGGTTCAGCAAGAGTTCGTCGAAGTCGTCGCCGCCGAGCTTGGTGTCGCCGTGGCTGCTCAGCACCTCGAAGATGCCGCTTTCGGCCTGGACGATACTCACGTCGAAGGTGCCGCCGCCGAGGTCGTAGACGAGGAAGCGCTCCTGCTTGTCCGGCGTCGGGTCGTAGGTGAGCGCTGCCGCCGTCGGTTCGTTGAGGATGCGCACGACTTCCAGCCCGGCCAGTTCGCCGGCCTCGCGGGTCGCCTGCCGCTGGCTGTCGTTGAAGTACGCCGGGACGGTGATGACCGCCTGCGTCACCGCCCGGCCGAGTTCCTTCTCGGCGGCGTCCTTGAGCTTGCGCAGGATCATCGCCGAGATTTCTTGCGGCCGGTACTTCTGCGTGCCCAGGGTGACCGTCGCGTCCTCGCCCATCATCCGCTTGATCGACTTGACGGTCCGCTCGGGGGCGACGACGTACTGGTTCCGCGCCGGCTTGCCGACGAGCAACCGGCCGTCCTCGGTCAGGCCGACCATCGACGGCAGGATGGGGTCGCCGTCAACGTTGAGGACGCGCGGCTTGCCGTCCTCGACGACGGCGATTTCGCTGTTCGTCGTGCCCAGGTCGATCCCGACAATGCCGTCCGCCATCGCAGCCACTCCAGTTGAACGCCGTCGGGGTTAGTTTATGCGTCGGCCGGGGAAGAAGCGAGTTCCGGCCCCGCCGCAGGCGAATCTTGTTAGCCCGACGCGCTAGCGAGGGACGCACAGGTTCGTACGCAGGGTTAACGGCGTTGACCGTACAGTCGGCGACGGGCAACGTTGCGGACGAACCGTTGCGTCCCTCGCTAGCGCGTCGGGCTAACGCGCCTGCGGCGGAGCCGTCACTTCGGCGCGAACAGTCGGTTGGGCACGCCCAATCTCCACAGCCAGTATTGCAGCACGGTCTTGACCGTCATCAGCCCGTAGGTCGTGCTGCGGGCGAAGTTGATGCTCGACGCCTCGCGGAAGTACCGGACCGGCACCGGCACGTCGGACAGGCGGAAGCCGCACCGCACGGCCTGCACCAGGAACTGCGTGTCGAAGGCGAAGTCTTCGCTGTTCCGCTCGAACGGGACCGTTTCGAGCACCGACCGGCGGTAGACGCGGAAGCCGGAGTGGAACTCGCCGAGGTTCTGGCCCAGGGCCAGGTTCTCGAACAGCGTCAGGCCGCGGTTGCACACGTACTTCCACCACGGCATCCCGCACGCAACCGCCTCCTTGCGCGACCGGACGCGGTTGCCCAGGACCACGTCGCAAATGCCCAATTCGATGAAGCTGACCGCGTGCGGGATGACGCGGGCGTCGTACTGGTAGTCCGGGTGGATCATGACGACGACGTCGTAGCCGTGCTTCAAGCAGTAGTCGTAGCAGGTCTTCTGGTTGCCGCCGTAGCCGCGGTTCTTCTCGTGGACGATGACCGTCAGGCCCATCGCGCGGGCCAGGGCGACCGTGTCGTCCCGGCTGCCGTCGTCCACGAGGAGGATTTCATCGACGCTGCCGGGCGGCACGTCGGCGATGGTCGCGGCCAGCGTCTTCGCGGCGTTGTACGCGGGCAGCACGGCGATGATCTTGTGCGTGCGGCGGGGCGGGGCCACGGGCGCGAGGATGTCGCGCACGTGGACCGGGGCGTGCGACGGGTTCATCGGGGCGCGGTCGAGCAAAACGTCCGGCATGGCGACCTCGGAGGGGGAGTGTCGCCGTCAGTGTACGGTCGGCGCGGCCGCCAACCATCACGTCTCGTAGCTGATCCGCCCGTGCTTCGCCTGCCGGCTGATGCGGTCGGTCGCGTACAGGCCGGCGAGCACGAACTCGACGCACGACGCCCGCATCCCGTCGCCCTCGCCCAGGTTCACCTCGAACGCCTTCTCCCACGCCTTCGGCACCCGCTTCAGCCGGGCCGCGTACTCACTCGACGGGAGCATGTCGCCCACGTCGATCTTGACGCCCTTGCCGAACACCTCGGCGATCTCGCCCAGCCCGTGCTCCTCGACGTACTCCGAGAAGACCTTGCCGACCGCCTCCGCCACGATCGCTTCGAGCACCTGCTTCTCGCCCATCTGGTGCGACCCCATCAGGTCGAGTTCGAGCTTGCCCAAACTCGACGCCGGGAGGTGCCCCAGGTCCGAGATGCGCGGCACCGCCGGGGACTCGCCCAACACCACGCCGCGGTGCCGGGCCGACGCGACCATCGTGCGGTAGTTGGCGATGCTGAACCGCGCGCTCACCCCGCTCGACTGATCGACGTACTTCGACTTGCGGGCCGAAATACTCACCTGCTCGATGATCTCCTTCATGAAGTGCGGCACCACGACCGGGAATTCGCCCTTCAAGTCGATGCCGGCCTCCTGCTCGAAAATCTGGATGCCCAGGTCGCGCTCGGCCGGGTAGTGCGTCTGGATCAGCGAGCCGATGCGGTCCTTCAACTGCGGAATCACCTTGCCGGAGCGGTTGTACGTGCTCGGGTTGGCGCTGAACAAAATCAGCACGTCGAGGTCGAACTTGATCGGATAGCCGCGAATCTGGACGTCGCGCTCTTCGAGGATGTTGAAAAGGCCGACCTGGATGAGTTCGTCGAGTTCGGGGATTTCGTTCATGGCAAAGATGCCGCGGTGCAGCCGGGGGATGAGGCCGAAGTGCAGGGCGTCCTCGGCCCCCATGCTCGTGCCGGTGGCCAGCTTGGCCGGGTCGATCTCGCCGATGATGTCGGCGAACTTCGTGCCCGGGGCCAGCCGCTCGGCGTAGCGGTCCTTGCGCGCCCACCACGCGACCGGCACGGCGTCGTCCGGCGTCCCGGCGAGCAGTTCGCGGCCGGCGCGGGTGATCGGGTGGTACGGGTCTTCGTGGACCGGACTGCCGGGGATGTCGAGGTACGGCACGCACTCGTCGAGGTAGTTGACGAGCGTGCGCATCAGCCGGCTCTTGCCCTGGCCCTTCTCGCCGAGGAAGAGCATGTCGTGCCCGGCCAGCACGGCGATGTTGATCTCGGGGACGACGGTCTCGTCGTACCCGACGATGCCGGGGAACAGCACGTCCTTGCGCTTCAGGGCGGCGAGGAAGTTGTCGCGGAGTTCGTTCTTGACGGTCTTCGACACCCAGCCCGACTCGCGGAGCTGCTTCAAGTTGGTCGGTCGCGGTGCGGGCACTCTCGACTCCTCTTTCGTTCGCGGGCGGCGTGGCACAACCGGTCGTTTCCGGCGATTACGCATTCTAGGCGCGGCCGCAGACGGCCCGGCATAAAATGGCCGAGACGCCCCACCCCCACGAGAATCCCCCGATGAACGACTACCCCTTGGCCGAGCGCAAACTGGTCTACCGCGTGCTGCACCGCCAGCTCACGCAGTTCCCCGCCCTGATGGACGGCGACCTCCTCAGCGACCTGCAAACCGGCCTGCAACGCGACGCCCAAGCCGACGGCATCGACATCGCCGACCACGGCGCGTGGGACGGCTGGCTGGGCAACGACGTGGTCGCCTGCGACGTGCGGATGCAAAGCCGGCGGGTACTGTGAGGGGGTTAAAGGCGGGATGCGAGTGACGACGACAATGCTGCTACGTTTCGATCGAGCGGAGGCTGTAGCTGGTCGCGGATCGTAAGAGCCCCCAGTGGACGTTCCTCCCGTAGGGATTCGGGTTCGTCGGTGGAATCGGCAACCGGTAGTCGTTGAAGGTGCGCGAGCCGAAATCCCCCACAATCGACGGGGCCGTGAGGAACGGTAGGACGACGTGCTGTGTGGGCATGTAATTCGTGTCGATCTGTATGAACAGCGACCCGGCCAAGGCCGCGTAGGTCCCCTGGACGACCACCTGATCGATAGCCCCTACCTTGTTGACATCGATTGACATTGTGCCGCCGAACATCTGGAACCCGCCGACAATCGTCAGCGTCCCGATCGTGCGGTTGTTCGGGGGCGGCACCAGGACACCGGGGGAAATGATGGCCGTTGTCGGGGGTGGGCAAGCTCCGTCGTACCCCAGGGTCAGGTTAGCGTCAACCGTCCCCTGACCTGCAATCACGCCGTCGTAAATCCGCAAGGCAACATCCGGTCCGCCGACCTTGATGGTGCTACCCCCACGCAGCTCGAACATGCCGCTAGTCTGCTCGGCGAGCCCGTCGATGAAGAGGGTGCCGCTATCAAGCCGCGTCGTTCCGGTCGTGTCGTAGTTACCGACGATTGTGGCTGTACCGAAGGACTTCAGGAGGCCAGCGTTGTGGACGCCGAAGTACGCCGGGTTGGCCGCCGAGGTCATTCCCCAGGTTTGGTTGGCCGAGATAGAGAAGAGACCACCATTTGCGATGTAAATGTTCGAGTTCTTAGATGGGCCGGTCACATTGACAGGTCCGGAAAACCAGCCCAAAATACAGGTGTTATTAACATAAATGTCACTGCCACTCATGTTACGCGTGAACGTGAGCGTTGACACGAACATGGTCGATTGATTCGTCAGATTCACGGTGACATCGTAGATGTGCCCGGCGGTCCAGTCCAAACTCGTTCCCTGACCCGTCACATTGAGTACGCCCCGAACAGGCGTCGAGCCCGTCGAGTAGCCCACGATCGCCCCACCGGCACTATCGTGTGTGGAAATCCCACCGTTGAGCGTTAGCGGGTTGTCGAGCACTAATTGCGAGGTGTACGCGCTCGCTAGCGCCACGTCCTTCACCGGCACGCCGCCGGCGACATCGACATGGCAGTCAAGGTTGAATCCGCTACCGCCAATGAAGAAAACGGAGTCACCACCGCCCGGCGTGGCTGTGGGGAGCGTCGTCCAAATACCAGGAAAGGCTGATTCTTTTTGCCAATTGGAGGGCACGGACCAAAGTTGACTAAGCGCCCCCGCCCGGTGCCGGACTCGGGTGCCAGCGGTAGCTCGCCGGGACAAGGCGTTCTTCCATTTCTTGAAGCTGGGGGCGGAAGCCAGCTTGATGTTTAATATAGGACGCCGATGAATCACGGTTAAGACCCAAGTGAAATCGCATGACATGCCTCTCAAGTTAATGGTGGCTAGTAGGCGAGAAACTTGGTCAAAAGCGTCCGGTATCAATAGTTATTTTTTTACGCGCACCCAAGTCTCGGAATCGCAATTACTATCAGACGTAATCACTAATCGATTGCCCGACTCAACGAATTTGATATGGCTTGTTTTTTGCCTAGTGGCTGCCGTATGAGATTGATCTGGATCGCATACCATACTAATCACATTCTGATTAATTTCATAGTTACCTATGACTCGTTCGGTATTATTGACGCCATACGTATTAATGGCGACATAACTCCCGTCCGCCGAAAATTCGCACACGTTGATCCCGGACCCTTCTAGGCTTGGCTGACCGCAAAATATTTCCATACGCCACTTCCCGACGATCGGGTGGACCGGTGCCGGGGGCGCGTTGTTGACCGAGCAGGTCAGCGCGTAAAACGTGAACACGGTGGCGACGACCATCGTCACGATTAGGGAGACCAGTCGCATTGGAGTTCTCCGACGGCAGATTAGCACTTGTCAGCACGTCTTAAAATATCGAGTCACAGCTTGGTCTTGTCAAGTGCCAAATGACAATTCCGCAAATTTTGCACGACGCTCGTAGGAACCCGTCACGCCGGCGATGGTCGCCGACTATGTGACCCGCGAGACGCTGGATTGACGGCTCCGCCGCGTTAGTGGCCGGACTCCATGCCGGGGATTTTGAGCAGCAGGAAGAAGCCGTTGACGGTGAAGACGAGGCCGAGCAGGGCCAGGATGGCGGAGACGACGAACGCCCACCGCTTCTCGGCCAGCATGGCCACGGACGCCAGGACGATGGCGAGTTGGAAGACGACCTCGGCGAAGTCGAAGTACGGGTCTTTCCGCTGCTGGACCTGCAACTCGTGCTGGAACTTGTGGACCTTCTCGTCGCCGTCCGTGCGGAACTTGTTCGCCTTGGCTTCGAGTGCGGCCTTGTCCACTTTCATCCGGTCCTCTTCGCCGGCGGCGCGGGCCAGCAACTTCACCTTCAACGCGGACGCGGCGAAGGCTGTGGGGTCGAGTTCTTTTTCGGCGTCCAACCGCTCGCGCTCGATGCGGTTCAGCGACTCGCGGATCGACTTGGCCTGGAACTGGTTCCAGGTGTTGAACTCGTCGTGCTTCGCCGCGTTCTCGGCCTGCGCTTCCTCCTGTTTGAGCAGGAACATTTCCTTCGCGCAGTTGCTCCCGCCGAACGACGCGAAGGCCAGGCCGACGGCGTACATGGCGACGAAGAAGGCGACCGTCCGCGTGAACGGGTTGGCGGCCTTCTCTTCGATTTCGTGCGGGTTGGGCAGCTCGATTTCGGCCATGATCTTCCTCCGTGGAGAGTTGCGGGGACAGTTTAGACGTGGTGCTGCTTGCACCGGGGCGGGCCGAGAACGACCGAAATCGCCATCGCCGTGGCTAAGCCCTTGGACGACGACAGCAGGGCCAGGAACGGCGGCACGTCGGTCAGCTTGGCCCGGGAGACTTCGGGCCGCGCCGTCGCCGCCTCTTCGGCCGCCTGCGGGAACAGCGACCCGCCCGGGACGACGATGGCCGTCTGGAGCGGGACGGCCATGCGCGGCGCGACCGGCAGGTCTTCTAGCCGCGGCGGAACCGCCCGCGCCTTTTGCACCGGCTTGACGACCGGAGGGCCGTCCGCCGGGCGGGGGCGGCGGGCCGGCTTGACGACCGGCGGGGTCAGGACGCGGGCCGGCCGGGGCGCGTCGAACGTCGCCGGGGCGGCCTTCGCCGGCACGCCGCCGGCCTTGCGCTGCCGCAGTCGCTCGATCTCGGCGACGTACCGGTCGATGGTATCGACGCCGGTGTCCGGCCGGGCTGTGCGCGTCCCGGACCGCTCGCGGGCCAGCCGCGCCTGCTCCTCCTGCTGCTGCTTCTTCAGCCAGCCGGAAATGGCCGCGATGGTGCTGGAAACGACCACGATGGCGATGAAGATCAGGAAGCCGTTGTTCATGGACCGCTCCTCCTCGAAGCCGCGGGGGCGGTCGGGTTACCGCCCGCCGTCCTTGTTCTGGGTGCCCATGCCGGCGATGTTGCTGCGCATCGTCGTGTCGGCCTGGAGGTTCTTCATGTTGTAGTAGTCCATGACCCCCATGTGCCCGCTGCGGAACGCCTCGGCGATGGCCAGCGGCACCTGGGCCTCGGCCTCGACGACCTTCGCCCGGTTCTCCTGCACCAGCGCCTGCATCTCCTGCTCGCGGGCGACGGCGGCGGCGCGGCGCTTCTCGGCCTCGGCCTGCGCGACCCGCAAGTCCGCGGCGGCCTGCTCGGCCTGCAACTTCGCGCCGATGTTCTCGCCCGGTTCGAGGTTGGCGATGTCGATCGACACGATCTCGAACGCCGTCTGCGCGTCCAGACCGGAGTGCAGCACGGTCTGCGAGATCATGCCGGGGTTGGCCAGGACTTCCTTGTGGTCGTGGGCCGACCCGATGGCCTTGACGATGCCCTCGCCGACGCGGGCGATGATCGTCTCCTCGCCGGCCCCGCCGACGAGCCGGTCGAGCTTGGTCCGCACGGTCACGCGGGCCTTGGCCAGGAGCTGAATGCCGTTCTTGCACACGGCGTCGAGGTACTGCTTGCCCTTGGTCGGGTCCGGGCAGTCGATGACCTTGGGGATGACACTCGTCTGCACGGCCTCCAGGACGTTCCGGCCGGCGAGGTCGATGGCCGCGGCGGTCCGCCACGACAGGTTCAGGTTCGCCTTGTTGGCCGCGATCACGGCCGCCGCGGTGCGGGGAATCTTGCCCCCGGCGAGGAAGTGCGACTCGAGGTCCTCGGTCGTCACCTCGACCCCGGCCTGGACCAGGGCGATCTTCTGGTTGACGATCATCTCGTAGTTCACCTTACGCAGCTTCATGCCGATCAGGCTGAAGATGCTGATGTTCGCCCCGGTCAGCAGCGACTGGATCCAGAGGCGGACGAACCCGAAGAAGACGAACAGGAAGATCAAGAACCCCAGCGCCACTACGGCGGCGAAGATGATCAGGACGATGTTCAGCGGGTCGGGGTCGGCGGCGAAGAGGGGCATGGTGCGGGCGGACCTTTCGGGGGGTGGCGGGGGGCGCGTGTTCCGGTCGGGGCGGGCCGGCCGTGAGGACAAACATAAGGAGTGGGGCGGGGATTGCCCATTTTGACTTCGTTCGGGCGGCCGCTTACAGGTCGCCCCCGGCCAGGTCGGGCAGGTCGGCCAGGTCGGGTCGGCGGTCGAGTTTGCGGACGACGACGGTCGCCGCCCGCACGTCGGTACACTGGACCCACTCGCCGGCGTCGATCATTTGGCCCTGGCTGACGGCGTCGATGCGGCGGCCGTCGAACACCACGATCCCGGCCGGCCGCATCGGCGACAGGGTCTTGCCGACCAGGCCGCGCAGGCCTTCCAGCTCCGCGATTTCCGGCAACTCCGCGACGGTGTTGTCGGCCGCGTCCGGGTCGAGGGCCGACTTCAGCGACAGTCGCCGCCAACTGGCGAACATGGCCGACGCGGCGACCGGCAGGCCGAGGGACAGGCCGAGGGTCGCGGCGACCGCTTCGAGGGTACTGCCGAACACCCACAGCACCCCGACGGCCGCGGCGAACGACCCGACCGCGGCGAGCAGGAGAACCCCGCCGGTCGGCAGGAAGAACTCCGCCAACAGCAGCACGCCGCCGAGGCCGAAGAGCAGGCCGGCCGCGGGCAGATACCAGTCCATCTCTCTCGGCCTTTC
>JANYHV010000206.1 GCA_025362195.1 Fimbriiglobus sp.
CGTCCACGCGGGAACTGTCGATCGCCTGCTCGGGGGCGAGGTAGTCGGCCGTGCCGAGGATCGCCCGCTCGTCCCCGGTCAGCGTCAGGCCGGCCGCCCCGCCGACGAGCACGATGCCCAGGTCGAGGAGCTTGCACTGGCCGTCGCGGTCGAGGAGGACGTTGGCCGGCTTCACGTCCCGGTGGACGAGGTCGGCGTCGGCCGCGCACTGCAACGCGAGGGCGACCTGGTACCCGACCCGGGCCGCCCACTCGGCCGGGAACGTGCCCCCCCGGGCGACGGCCGCCTGGAGGCTCACCCCGTCGATGTGCTCCATGACCAAAAACGGCGACGCGGCCTCGGCGTCCACGTCGAACACGCGGACGATGTTCGGGTGGGCGAGGGCCGCCGCCGCGCGGGCTTCCCGGGCGAACCGGGCCCGGGCCGTCGGGTCGGCGGCGAACTTGGCCCCGAGGACCTTCACCGCCACGACCCGGCCGGTGACCGCGTGCTCGGCCAGGAAGACCTGGCCCATGCCCCCGCGGCCGAGGCGGTCGAGGAGCCGGTACGGGCCGACGTGGAACCCCCGCCACCGGCCCTGGGCCAGTTGCGCCGCCTGAAACCGGGTGAACGTGCCGTCCCCGACCAGGAAGTCCAGCAGCGCGGCCGGCGGCCCGGCGTCGGCGTGCGACGCCAGCGCCGCCCGGAGGCGCGGCTCCGCGACGAGCCGGCTCGCGCGGATCACCTTGACCATGTCCAGGAGTGTGGCGGGCTTCGGCATGGTCGCCGGACGTACTCGGGGACGGACGGCCGCGGAGTGCGGCGTTGGGAGAGGGTAGTACAGGTTGCGGGTTGACGGGGGCGGTGTCGGAATATCCGCCGCGAATTCCCGAAATCCCCGGCCGCGCGGCGAAACCGCGAACGGCGTGTCCTACGGTTCGGTAAGCCGGGGTCCGCCCCGGGGACTCCGCCGCCGTCACCCGCACGCTCCAGGGCTGCCATGATCCGCTCGACCCTCCGGCCGACCCCCGCGACCCGCCCGGCCGCCGCGTCGGTCGAATTCGCCTTCTGCTTCATTTGGTTCCTGGTCCCGATGATGGTCGGCATCTGGGAGGTCGGCCGGGCCGTGCAGGTCCAGCAGATGGTGGCGACCGCCGCCCGGGAGGGTGCCCGGCTCGCGTCCCAGGGCCGCACGATCACCAGCGCCGGGGTCCAGACGGACATCCGGGCGAGCATCCTGCCGGCCGCGAACACGACCTTCAAGCCGAACGTCAAGGCCGCCGTTATGCAGTCCCTGGCCGGGTCCGGGCTGTCCGGGTTGACGTGGGCCGACGTGACCGTGAACTTCGCCTTCACCGACGGGAACATGGGCAACACCGACCCGTACCAGGGGACCAAGAACCAGTCGTTCAAGGTCGAGGTGATCGTCCAGTACAACGCCAAGGTCCGCATCGTCGAGTCGGGGTTGGCCGGGTTCGTCGGCGTGACCACGCTCCGCAGCACGACCCAGTGGCAGATGCTCATGGACGACCCGTTCACCGTCAACCCGAACGTCCCGGCCTGGTGACCGCCCCCGCTCCCGCCCGCCGCCCCCGACCCCTGTGGAGTTCCCCCGATGCGCCTCGTCCGCCCTGCCAGATCTGCCCCGGCTTCGCCCGTTCGGGCGCTCCCCCGGACCCGCCGCCGGGGCGCGGCGGTCGTCGAGATGGCCTTCGTCCTGCCGATCTTCCTGATGTTCCTGTTCGGCATCTTCGAGTACGCGCGGTTCTTGATGATGACCCAGGTGCTGCACAACGCGGCCCGGGACGCGGCCCGGTGGGCCGTCGTCCGGAGTACCGCCCCGGAAGCGTTGATTTTCACGGTGGACACCGGCCCGCGGCTGGCGTTCGAGGCCCCCGTCGATCCCGCCCGGCCGATGTACACCGTGCCGTTCATCGAGGCCCGGCTGTACTCGCAGACCGTCGGCATCGAGCGGAACCTGACGAACATGAGCGTCCGCGTGTACGTGACCGACCCGACGACACTGTACAGCGACCCGCCCGTGATCAAGCCGAAGCTGAACACGACCGGGTGGAACCAGGGCGCGTTCTCGGAGCGGTTGGCGGTCCAGGTCGTGGGCAAGTACTCGATGTTCACGCCGGGCATCCTGCTTTTCGGCACGACGAACGTGAACATCATCGCCATGATGGGCATCGAAAGTTAACCCCGCCGAGTCCGCCCTCCTTCTTCGTTACTTCCCGGGAGAGTCTTTCCCCATGCGAACCCTGCCCCCCCCGCCCGCCCGCCGGGGCACCATCCTGCCCATGGTGGCGATGCTCCTGCCGTGCCTGTGCGCGATGACCGCGCTGGCCCTCGACTTGGGCCTGTTGGCCGTCTCCCGGACGACGTGTCAGAGCGCCGCGGACGCCGCCGCCCTCGTCGGCACGCGGACCCTGGACAACAAGCCGACGAGTATCAACAGCAACCAAGCCGCGGCCGCGGCCGCCGCGAACGCCGTCGTCGGCCTGGGCAATTTGGCCCAGAACGCGACCGTCCCGAACACGACGACCGTGCAGTTCGGCTTCTACAAGTACTACGACAGCACGACGACCCCGGCGTACAACCCGGCGCAGTTCAGCGTCGAGCAGTGGTACCCGGCGGCGTCCGCGCTGCCGGCCGGCGAGCGGTCCTGGACGGCCACCAAGGTGACCGTCACGGCCAACCAGGTCAGCCTGTTCAGCTACGCCATGGGCGTGGCCAACTTGAAGAGCTACGCCGAGGCCGTCGCCGTGTTCCGCCCGCGGGACATCGCCATGACCCTGGACATGACCGGGTCGATGAAGTACGGGTGCATGGTCAAGGGCAACGAGAGCTACATGAGCTGCGACCCCCTGTACCCGCAGGCCGCCCACTGGTCCCGGTACCCCGGGTACCCGGCGAACAACCCGAGTAACGGCACCAACGGCGCGACCCTGGCGAACCGGCACAACCCGTTCTTCACGACGGCGAACTACAACTTCGGCCAGGTGTACGCCCCGAACAACTTCACCGTCAACAACGCCGGCGGCCCCCCGGCCGTCAAGGACTTCTACTACGACCCGGGTAACGTCGCCAGCCCGGCCAACCCCCTGACGACGCCGAACGTCGCCAGCCTGCTCCCGGCCTTCCACCACTGGGACCCGACCCTGAGCAGCGTCAACTCGCCCGACACGTACATCGCGTCCAGCTACGGGTACTCGAACTGGAGCGCGAACACGTCCGCGACGACGGCCAACACGTACAGCGTCTACCCGACGCCCGAGTTCTTCAAGGACCAGACCGATCCGCAAATGATCGGCGACCGGTACGCGCGGAAGCGCGGAGCGGAGCGGGTCACGACGCCCGACCCCGGCACCTGGGACCCGACGGCGGCCAACGGCGCGGCGTACACGCTGGCCGAGTACCTCGGGTGGGCCAACCGGTACACCGGCGGCACGGTCGCCACGGCCACCAGTAACACCACCGGCTTCGGCCCGCCCGGCACGGCCAAGGGCCGGACGGACGCCCCAGCCCTGACGACCAATACGAGTCTCGGCCGGTTAATCATCGCCCCGACGTACGCCGCCGATTGGAGCAACTTCCGCGACGCCACGTGGGAGCAGTACGGGTACGACCTCGACGTGAACGCGTACGTCACCAACCGCCCGGCGGTCTGGGACCCTCGGACCGACCCGGTCACCCTGCCCCCCGCGGCGCGGGCCGTCACCGCCGGCCGGTTCAAGGGGTACACGATGGGGCCGGGCTACTGGGGCAAGAGCTTCTTCATGTGGCCGCCCGACCCGCGAACCCCGGCCGGCACGGCGGGAACGGCGGGCTACGTCCACGGGGACTGGCGGCGGCGCTTCTTCTTCAAGACCGACGCCGCGGCAAACGCCGCCATCGGCGCGAGCCAACTCGACCCGGCCATCGACAACGACCCGACTAACGGTGCCGCCGTGGACAACATTAACAAAGTCGTATTCCGCAACGGCACCGGCGCGACGCTGTTGCTGCCCGGCGCGAACCAAATCAACTACCGGGCCGTGCTGGCGTGGATCAAGCAGCCGCCGATGTGCCTGCCGCCCAACCTGCGGGCTGGCCGCGTCGTCTACTACACGTCCGTCCCGGACGACGTGAACGTCACCGGTGTCTCGGACGTGGACAAGGACAAGGCCTTCTGGAAGACGTACATCGACTACGTCCTGAGCGACGATAACGTGTGCGCTTACGAAAACCGGGGCTGGCCCGAAGGCGGCACGCCGAACATCTTCCAGAACGCGATGGGCCAGTACGACATCGACGGGGTCGGCCTCACGCCCGCCGACCAGGTCCCGTACATGAACTACATGGACAACCCGAGCCGGCCGCGGGCCAACTTCTGGTTCGGCCCGATCACCATGATGTCCATGATGAACGACTACAACTCGTGGGCCGGGACGACCCACGAGACGCAGACGTGGCAGCTCAAGGCCGGGGTCAACTCGGTTCTCGACGACATCCGGAACAACCACCCGAACGACAACGTCGGCCTGAGCTACTTCTGCACCGGCCAGTACGGGGAAATCGCGGTCGCGTGCAGCCAGGACTTCGACCTGCTCAAGGCGTCGCTGTTCTACCCCAAGCCGCTCGTCGAGAGCGGCGAGGTCTGGACGAACACGGCCAAGGAGTTCCGCGCCTTCGACACGAACATGAACTGGCAGGGGTACGGCCTGGTGCAGAACGCCCAGAACGGCACCGACCCGAACACGGGCATGGCGACGTGCTTCAACATCCTGTCCCCGAGTACGACCGCGACCCCGACCCGGCCGCTCCTGCCGCCGGCCCCGTACGGGAACGCCGCTTCGCCCCGCCGCGGCCGCCGCGGGGCGTCCAAGATCGTCATGTTCGAGACCGACGGCGTGCCGAACGCGACGAGTACCACGGCCTACCAGACCCAGGGGTACAACTCGTACTACACCGTCAACGTCGGGGCTACGGCCACCGGCCAGGCGTGGACCTCGGCCGCCCCGCCGGCCCTGGCGATCGTCGATCAGATTCGCGCGCCGCTCGCCTCGACGACGGCCGGGAACAGCGGCCTCTCGACGGCCAGCAGCCCGGCCCGGGTCTACTCCATCGGCTTCGGCGACCTGTTCGGCGTGGTCCCGGCCCCGTCGGCCGCGACCAACGCCCGGACCTTCCTACTCCAGGTCCAACAGCGCGGCGGCACCTCGGCCGCGGGCGACGCCGCCATCCCGCCGTACCAGATCATCACCGGGCCGTACCAGACCCGCATCGACTCGCTCAAGACGGCCTTCGAGCGCATCCTGCAGAGCGGCGTCCAGGTCACGCTCATCCAGTAACCCCTCGCCGACGGCGAGTTCGGCCGGCCGGCGCGACCCTCCCCCTGAAAGCGGGCGGGTCGCGCCGGCCGGCTTTTTTCGCCGGCCGCGGCGGCGTTCGTGTCCTAAAGATTCCTGCGCGGCCGCAACGGCGTTCGCCGCGCTTAACACTCGCCAGGGGCAGCCCGTGACTAGCGCCGCGACGTTCGACAACGTCGAGAAGACGTACAAGACGGGGCTGTTCGGCCGCGGCGGGGTGCCGGCCGTCCGCGGCGTGTCCCTGGACGTGCCGGCCGGCAGCGTGTTCGGCCTGCTCGGCCCGAACCGCGCCGGCAAGACGACGCTCATCAAGATGCTCCTGTCGCTGGCCGGGCCGACGGCCGGCCGCGTCACCCGCCTCGGCGAGCCGGTGGCCCGCCGGGGCACCCTGGCCCGCGTCGGGTACATGCACGAGAACCACGCCTTCCCGCGCTACCTGAGCGCCCGCGAGGTGCTGCACTTTTACGGCGGGCTGTCCGGGGTGCCGTCGGCCGACCTGCCCGGCCGCGCCGCCAAGCTCCTCGACCGCGTCGGCCTGACCGACCGCGACCGCGAGCCGATCCAGCGGTTCAGCAAGGGCATGGTCCAGCGGCTCGGCCTGGCCCAAGCCCTGATGAACGACCCCGACCTGCTCATCCTCGACGAGCCGACCGAGGGCCTCGACCTGGCCGGCCGGCAACTCCTGCGGGACGTGGTGGCCGAGAGCCGGGCGGCGAAGAAGACCGTCGTGCTCGTGTCGCACGTCCTCACCGAGGTCGAGGAGTTGTGCGACGAACTGGCCGTCGTCGTCGCCGGCAAGGTCGCCTACCGCGGAACCCTGACCGCCCTGATCGGGGCCGCCGGGTCGCCGCGGAAGTCGCTCGAAGCCGCGCTCCGCCCGCTCTACCTGCAAGGAGGCCGGCCGTGAGCCTGCCCGCCGCGATTCGCACCGTGCGCTGGATGGTCCGGGACACGTTCCGCCAGGCCGTCTCGACCAAACTCGCCTGGGTCATGCTGGCCACGACGGCCGTGTGCACGGCGTTCTGCCTGAGCGTCGGCGTGACCGGGGACGACCGCCCGGCCGGGGACCGGGACTTCCGCGGGATCGTCACCGCGCCCGAAGCGATCCGCCTCGGGTACGAGGCCGCGGCCGCCGCCGGCCGGCCCGACATCACCCCCGTCGAGGCCGAGAAACTGGGCCGCGAGCGGGCCGCCGCCGACGGCCTGCCGGTCGCCGGCGGGCACCTGTCGCTCGGCTTCGGCGCGGTCGTCGTGCCGATCGGCCGGACCCGGGACGACTCGGTCCGGCAACTCCTGCTGATCCTCGTCGGCCTGGTCGGGGACACGATGGGCGTGCTCCTCGCGCTCCTCTGGACCGCCGGCTTCCTGCCGACGTTCCTCGAACCCCACTCGGCCACGGTCTTACTCGCCAAGCCGGCCCCGCGCTGGGCGCTGCTCGTGGGTAAGTACGCCGGCGTCTGCCTGTTCGTCGGCCTGAACGCGGTCGTGTTCATCGGCGGCACCTGGACGGCGTTGGGCCTCAAGACGGGCGTCTGGTACGCGTCGTACTGGCTGGCCGTGCCGCTGCTCGTGCTGAATTTCGGCATCTTCTACGCCGTGTCCGCGTTCCTCGCCGTCTGGACGCGGAGTACCGTCGCCGCCGCCTTCGGCACGCTGCTCTTCTGGGTGCTGTGCTGGGCGATGAACTACACGCACCACCACCTGCTCGCGTACCCGGTCCTGGAGTTGCAAGGGTCGTCGAACCTGGCGATGGAAGTGTCGTACTGGTTCCTGCCGAAGCCGTTCGACCTGGGCGCGGTCTTCTACGACGCGATGCGGGCCGAGGGCTTCACGGCGAAGCCCGAGGAACTGCGCATCCTCCAGGAGTCCGGCCGCTTCCACCCCGAACTGTCGCTCCTGGCCAGCGGGGCCTTCGCCGCCGGCACCCTCGCCGCCGCCGCCGTCGAGTTCGAGTTGACCGACTACTAACCCGCGTCGCGGTGCGGTTTCAACCCGCCGACGGCGAAGCGGGGCACCCGGACCACGCGGCCGCCCTCGCGGACGCCGCGGCGAGTACAATTCTCCCCATGCCCACCCCCCTTCACGGCCAGTGTAAGACGCCCGGCGGTAAGCTCGTGGCGGTCGAGGTCCGCGTGGCCGACGGGCGGCTCGCCGGCGTCCGCGTGCGGGGGGACTTCTTCCTGCACCCCGAGGCGGCGACGGCGGCCACCCTCGACGCCATCGCTCACGCCCTGAACGGGCAGCCGGCGGCGCTCGAAGTCGGGGCGCTGGCGGCGCACGTGCGGGCGGCGGTCGAGTTCGGCGTCGAGTTGCTCGGCACGACGCCCGAGGCGATTGCCGTCGCCGTGCGGCGGGCCGTGACCGGGGACGCGGACGCCGACCCGGTCGCCCCGGCCGACCACATCGGGCGGTTCACGACGGCCGAAATCGCGCGGTTCACGGCCGGGTGGGCGGACTACCCGTGGCGAGTCCTGCCGGAGCGGCCGCTGAGTCCGGCGATGAACGTCGCCCTCGACGAGGTGCTGACCGACCGGCTGGCGAAGGGCCTGGTGCCGCCGACGCTGCGGTTCTGGCGGTGGTCGGACCCGGCGGTGATTATCGGGCGGACGCAGTCGGTCGCCAACGAGGTCGATCTGGACGCGGCGGCGGCCCGGGGGGTGACCGTCGTCCGGCGGATGACCGGCGGCGGGGCGATGTTCTTGCAACCCCACGGGGCGATCACGTACTCCCTGTACCTGCCCGAGGCGGCGCTCGCAGGGTTTACGATCCGCGCGAGTTACGAGGTGTGCGAGGCGTGGGTGATCGAGAGCCTGCGGGGCCTGGGCGTGGACGCGCACCACGTCCCGATCAACGACATCGCCTGCTCCGAGGGCAAGATCGGCGGGGCGGCCCAGGCCCGCCGGGGCGGGGTCGTCCTGCACCACACGACGATGGCCTACGACATGGACCCCGGCGAAATGGTGCAAGTGTTGCGCATCGGCCGGGAGAAGCTCAAGGGCAAGGGCACGGCGAGCGCGGCCAAGAGCGTCAGCCCGCTCGTCCGGCAAACCGGCCTGAGCCGCGACGCCATCGTCGAAGGCCTGCAATCGAGCTTCGTCGCCCGCTTCGGCGGCACCGCGTCGGCCCTGACGGCCGACGAGTTGGCCGCGGCGGACGCCCTCGTCGAGAGCAAGTACGGCGCGGCCGCCTGGACCCGCGAGTTCGAGTAACCCTCCCCCGGAGTGAGTGTCATGCGCCTGTCACTGATCGCCCTGCTGGTCGTCGCCGGCCTCTTCGCCGGACCGGGCCGCGCGGCCGAGCCGTTCCCGCCGGTCACCCCGGAGGTACTGGGCGACGCGACGAAGTTCGGGGCGAACGTCCAGCGGACGATGCGGCTGCTCGCCACGAGTACGGCGGCGAAGCGGAACCCCGTGCGCGTGCTGTTCTACGGCCAATCGATCACCGAGCAGAAGTGGGCCGACCTCGTCACGGCCGACCTGAAGGCCCGCTTCCCGCACGCCGACCTGACCGTCGAGAACCGCGCCCTCGCCGGGTACTCGTCGCAACTGCTCGTCAAGACGGCCGAGACGGACCTGTACCCGTTCACCCCGGACCTCGTGATCTTCCACGTCTACGGGTCGCACGACAAGTACGAGGACATCGTCCGCAGGATTGGGGAGCGCACGGGGGCGGAGGTGCTGCTGCAGAATGACCACGTCACGAAGCCGGGCGACCTGACCGAGGAGACCGACCCGGCGAAATTGCCGCCGGCCGGCAAGCACTGGGACGCCTTCATGAACCAGAACTGGCTGCCGAGTTTGGCGAAAAAGTACGGCTGCGAGCTGTGCGACCAGCGGGCCACCTGGAAGCGCTACCTGACGGCCAACAAGCTCGCCCCCAAGGCGCTGTTGAGCGACGACGTCCACCTGAACGCCCACGGCGAGTTCCTGATGGCCGAGTGCGTCAAGGCGTACTTGCGCTACGACCCGAAGGCGAAGCCGGCGGCCGACGAGTACTTCACGACGCCAGACTTCTTGAGGAGCGGCCCGGTCGTCGTGCCGTTCCCCGGCACGCGCGTCGAGCTGGTGTTCGCGCCGGGGAAAACGGACCCCGTCGCGGTGACCGTCGATGGGGTCAAGCCGAGCGAGATTCCGGGGGCGTACACGTTCACGCGGGCGGTGGCCAAGGAGGGCGGCAAGTGGCCGGTCGTCGCCGGGATGCGGCCCACCGGCAAGCCGGTCGCCGAGGACTGGACGCTGGCGATGACCAAGGACGCGGCCGAACCGAAGCACTTCGCGTTCACGCTGACCGGCTCGGTCAGCGGCCCCGACGGCGAGGGCCGCACCGACGCCAAGTTCGTCTCGAAGTCCGGCCGCGTGACCATTGCCCCCGACGATTGGGGCGTCGAGTACGCGCTGGCGTTGCGCGGCATCAAGCCGGTGCCGGACAAGCTCACGGTGACGTTCCGGACCGTGTTTCAGGGGGCGGATGTCGTCGGGCCGAAGCAGACCCTGGTGGCGGACGGCCTGTCGAACGGGCCGCACGAACTCCGGCTGACGGGGGCCAGCGAGGGGCTGGCCGGCGTGCGCGTCACCCGGCCGCCGCTCGGGCGGGCGAAGTGACCGGCGGAATCTGCTACAATGCCCGACACGACTTCGTTCTTTTTGTGAGGGTTGACGATGGCGGGGCACAGCCACTCGGCGAACATCGCCGTGCGCAAGGGCAAGCAGGACGCGTCGCGGGCGCGGGTGTTCAGCAAGCTCGCACGGTACATCATGATCGCCGCCAAGAACGGCGACGGGAACCCGGACACGAACCTCCGCCTGCGGTACGCCATCGACAAGGCCCGGCACGTCTCGATGCCCAAGGAAAAAATCGAGCGGGCCGTCAAGAAGGGCACCGGCGAACTCGAGGGCGAGAGCTACGAAGAAATTACCTACGAGGGCTACGGCCCCGGCGGCGTCGCCATCCTCGTCGAGACGCTCACCGACAACCGCAACCGCACCGGCGGCGAGATGCGCAGCACCTTCGAGAAACTCGGCGGGAACCTCGGCGCGATCGGCTGTGTCAGCTACATGTTCGACCGAAAAGGGCTGATTTTACTGAGTGCCAAGGCGTACAAGAACGAAGACGTGGTCATGGAAGCCGCGCTGAACGCCGGGGCCGAGGACTTCGAGCGGGACGGCGACTCCTACGCGATCACGACTGATCCCGTGGCGTTCACCGCGGTCGTCGAGGCGCTCAAGGCGGCCGGGTTCGAGCCGACCGAGGCCGAGGTCAAACAGTTGCCCAAGGACTACGTCGATCTCGACCTCGAAGTCGGCAAGAAGCTGATGCGCCTGCTGGACGTGCTGGACGACAACGACGACTCGCAGAACGTCTACACGAACGCCACCATCACGGCCGAAATGGCCGAGGGCTAAGGCGAGCCAGGAGCGTCAGCGACTGGAGTTGTTAGCTCGGGTTCCGTTCCTCGGGGAGGTTTTACGGCGGTGAGCGAATTGCTGCAGGCGGCCGGGTACGCGGCCATCGTCTACTTGCTCTTCAACTACCTCGTCACGTTCGGCAGCGGCCGGCCCCTGGTCGAGTGGATCAACCCCGGGCGGCGCTACCTGCCGGTCCTGGCCGTCACCCTGATCGCCGGCGCGTACGGCCTCCTCCGCATCGCCGCGCTCCGCAACCCCGGGACGACCCAGGCGCAACTGCTGCTCCGCCTCGTCAGCGAGGAGAAGGCCCCGGCCGAGGTCGTCGGCGGCATGTCCATGCTCGTCTTCGCGGCGGCCATTCTGCTCCTCGCCGGGTGGTGCTTCTGGACCCTGCCCCGCGCCCCGCAGTGCTTCAACGCGAACCCGACCGACCTGGTCAAGGAGTACAACCGGGCGCTCAAGCACTACGTCCGGTGGAACGGCGGGCTGGACTTCGCCATCCTGTGCGAGGTCCGCAACGCCAAGCTCCAGGTGATCGCCACGGGCACGGCCGACCGGGAAATCCTCAAGGGGCTGAACCGCCTGCCCGGCCTGCACACCGACCTGAAGGGCGAGCACACGGTCTCGGACGTGGCCGAGCAGAAGGCGATTTGGACCGACCTGGCGATGTCCGTGTTCACCAAGTGGCCGACGCTCAACGAGTGGCTGTACCCGTCCCGGCACGGCAAGAACGTGGCCGTCACGTTCGACCTGCGGTACGGGGCGATCTTCGCCGAAATGGTCGAGGAAGAGCCGGCCCCGCCGGGCGGGGACTCGATCGGCATCTTCCTGTTCGCGGTGGCGATGAACCAGTACGAAGTGAACAACATGACCGCGATGCGCCATTTCGCCAACCTGTCGCAGGCCGTCCGCCACGTCCGCACCGGCGTGATGAAGGGCTGACGCCGGCCGGGCCTACCGCCCGTTGGCGACGACGACGCGGTTGAGCAACTTGCGGTTGCGCACCCCGCTGCGCACGGTTTCTTGCGCGATCTGTTTGAGGTAGAAGGTCGAGACCGTGCCGGTCAGGGTCACGAACTCGTCCGTCGCGGTGACGAAGAGTCGCCGGACCTCGGGCAGCGGGCTGTTGGCCAGCAGGGCTTCCGGGGTCGGGGCGTGGACGTGGGGCAATTCCTGGAGAGCGGTCGCCATGACTTCTAACTCCTTCGGGCGAAGGTGCACCGTCATCACGCGCTGTCAAGAAGTGGGGGGACTCTCGACCGGGAGAGGTTGTCGAGTCCGTCCGCCAGGTGACAGGGGGCCATCCGTGCCCGAGTGTTGATCGTAAAGGGGCGCTAGCCGTCCGTGCCAGAGAATTCCGGTAAGTTTGTCTCATTCCGCCCGGTGTCGCAAATAGGCTGCACGCCGCGTGCCAACTCCGCCCCCGTTCGCCGCCCGGCCGGGGCAACTTCGGCTTGCGTCGGGTTTCCCCGCCGCGTTAGACTGCCGGCCGCGGGACAGGGACGCCCGCGGGACCGATTGCAAGGATGTTTCGTGGCCGACAAGCTGACCCCGTTGATCCTCGACGCGTTGACCCTGGCCGCGACCGAACCGGCCGGGGTGCCGCTGTACGCCGGGAAGGCCGAGGCGGGGCTGTTCCCCACGGCCACCGCCGGCAAGACGGCCGCGCGGAAGGCCCTGGACGACGGGCTGATCCGCGTCGTCCGGCACGCCGGCACGCCGCCCCGCGAACTGCTGGCCGCGACCGACAAGGGCTTGCGGCTGCTCGCGGACGCGGCCTGCCCGAAGCAGGTTCTGGAAGACTTCGCCCGCATCCTCGAAGCCCGGGAGGCGCAGGTCGCGCACCTCGTGGCGAACTCGCAGCGGCTGGCCGACGCCGTCGCCGGCATGAAGGCGACGGTCGCCCTGCTCGCCCCGCGCCTGGCCGACCGGTCCCCCCCCGCCCACGCCCTGGAACCGGACGCCCGCCCCTTACGGAACGGATCGACGATGAACGCTGCCACGAGTCGCTTGAACGGCACGGTAGCCGTCGCCGAGCCGGCGACCGACCTGGACGACCTCGGCGGGGCGATCCTGGCCCGCCTGTCCGACTGGTCGTCGTCCGCGGCTGTGGGCCAGGACTGCCCGCTGCCCGAGCTGTTCCGCTCGCTCTCGCTCCGGGCCGTCCCGCCCAGTCTGGGGACGTTCCACGACTGCATCCGCCGTCTGCACACGGACCACCGCGTCTACCTGCACCCGTGGACCGGCCCGCTGTACGCCCTGCCCGAGCCGACGACGGCCCTGCTCGTCGGCCACAACATCGCCTACTACGCCTCGCTTCGAAGTTAACGGCTCCGCCGCAGGCGCGTTAGCCCGACGCGCTAGCGAGGGACGCAAGGGTTCGTTCACAAAGTTCGCGGGAAACGGCCGTACCGTCAACGCCCCGAACGTCGTCCACGACCTTTGCGTCCCTCGCTAGCGCGTCGGGCTAACCCGAGTCGCCTGCGGCGGAGCCTCCGAAATGACCGCTTGACTTTGACCGCCACCCGATGGGAAGGACCCCATGAACCTGATCGCCATCTCGGCCGACGCGCCGCACGCCCTGAGTCCCCACGCCCGGGACAGCCTGAAGCGGGCCGGCAACCCGTTCCGCAACTACTTCGCCCGCAACCCGGACGACGACATCTGCACGCGGTACCACGTGCCCGAACTGTACGCCGCCGAGCGCGACCTGCTGCACGCCATCATCGACCTGTACCGCTACGACCCCATGACGCACAGCGAAGTCGTGCCGATCCTCGGCAACAAGGGGGCCGGCAAGACGCACCTGCTGCACAGCATCAAGCACGGCAGCGGCGGCGCGTGGCAACTCCTCGTCACGCCCGGCGTGTACCAGAAGGAGTCGGACTTCCTCGAATACCTGCTGTTCCAGATCCTCGACACGCTGCTGGGCGGCGGCAAGCAGAAGAGCGTCCGGCCGATGGACGTGGTCGGGCAACTGCTCGTTCGCACGCACCTCGCCGCGGCGCTGCAAGCCCTGTCGCCCGACGAGAAGGTCGAGCTGTTCCCGCCGCCGTGCATCGGCAAGTGGGCGCGGCGGTTGGGCCTCGGGGCGACGCAGGCCGGGGAGCGCGCCGACTGGCTGGCCGAGCAACTGCTGGGCAAGGCCGAGTTCGCCCGCGCCCCGATGCCGATGGCGCAGGCCCTGCACGAGGCCGGACTGCCGGCCGAGCGGGCGATGGAAATCCTGCTCGACCACGCGAAGAAGAGCGCCAGCCGGAACACCGCCGGGATCATGCGCCAGGCGATCATCGCCGGGTTCGGCCGGGCCACGCTGATGAAGGACGAGGCCGAACTCGCCAACTTCCTGACCTACGGCTTCGCGGAACTCGAATTCGGCGTCCGGCCCACGCGGCAAGACCTCGTGCTCGCGCTGTTCAAGGTGATGATGGACCTGTTCCGCGGCCTGAAGGTCCCCGTCGTCGTCGCCTTCGACCAGTTGGAAGACCTGCTCCTGGCCCGCCGGTCGGACGACGGCCACAAGATCGCCGAGGCCTTCTTCGCCGGCATCGTCCAGGTCATGCACCAGATCGACGGCCTGTGCTTCTTGATCTTCGCCGAGCGCGGCCTGTGGAACCGCTTCGTGCCCAGCCTCGACGGGTACATCCAGGACCGGTTGAACAACCCCGTCCACGTGCCCAAGCTGGGCACCGTGAAGGCGATCCGCCTCGAAGCCCCGGCCGCGCCGCTGGTCCGCCGCGTCGTCGAAGCCCGCCTCCGCCCGGTCCTCGAAGAAGTGCCGGACGGCGCGACCCTGCCGGACGTCTACCCGTTCAGCGACGACCAGATTGAACGCATTGCGAAGTCCGAGCCGACCCTGCGGGACATGCTCCAGCAGTTCCGCCACCTGTTCGACCACGTCGTCTACGACGCGGCCGAGACGCACGCCGTCGTGCCCCGGCCGAACTCCGTCCACCGGGTCGAAGCCGACGCGGCGCACGAGGTCGAGTCGCCCGCGCACACCGGCAACCGCATCGCCCACGTGAGCGCGTACCCGTTCCCCGAGACGATCACGCCGGGCGACAAGCAGAACCGCCTCGACGCCCTGCTGGGCAAGGACGCCGTGGTCCACGACGCCGGCAACGTGACCTTCAAGAACGTGTCCATCGTCGAGTCCCCGCCGGCGCTGATGGTGCCCGGGTCGATGGCCGGGTCGCTGCTCACGCCGACGGCGATGGGCGAGTTGTGGGACCAGGAGTTCCGCAGCGCCCGCCGCAAGCTCGAACCGGACGGCGCGCTCACCGGGGCGACCCGCGAACTGCAAGCCGCGCTGGGCACCTTCCTGAGCACCTGCCACGAGCACGGCGTCAAGGTGGGGGCGTGGCGGTTGCAGCACGTCGTCCCCGAGTGGCCGTTCGGCGACCACCCGACCTACGGGGCCGTGACCCTCGCCCACTGGGCCTGCAAGGACGGCCAGCCGTGGCGCGTGGCCATCGGCCTGTTCCTCGCCAAAGGCCCCGGCAAGCCGAAGGATTTGGAGATCAAACTGAGCGTCATGGACACCCAGCCGCAAGTCGTCGATCACCTGATCCTGCTGCGGCCCGAGGACGACCTGACGCTGACCGGCAAGAGCAAGACGCTGTGGTCCGACGCGGAGCGCCGCGGCCAGCACGCCCGCCTGGAAGCGGTGTCGCTGGACAGCTACGCGACGATCTACGCCTTCCCGCGCTGGCTGAACGCCGTCCGCGAGTCGCTGCCCGAGGGAACGCCGCTGCCGAACCTGGCCGACCTGATGCAGGAGAAGGCCGAGCGCCTCCTGGAGCAAGTCTGCATGCCGGTGACGCAGTAGCAGTTACGTAATCGTCACGCCGGCCGCGCCGGGGGTGATCTCGCCGAGGACGGTGCCGCCGTGCTTCAACACTTCGGCGACGGCCGTCGGGCGGCAGATGACGACGAAGCCGGTGCCCTGGTTGAACACGCGGTCCATTTCGGCGTCGGCGACGTTGCCGAGGCGTTGCAGCCAGGCGAACACCGGGGCCTGCGCCGGCCGGCGAATCATCGCGTGGCAGTCCGGCGGCAGCACCCGGGCGACGTTGTCCGGCAGCCCGCCGCCGGTGACGTTCGCCAGCCCCGTGACCGCGTCCCCGCAGGCGTCGAGGATCGCGCGGACGACTTTGACGTAGATCGCCGTCGGCGTCAGCAGCACCTCGCCGACCGTGCCGCCGAGTTCGGGCACGGCGTCCGCCACGGTCAAATTCGCCGCCTCGATGATCTTGCGGACCAGGCTGTAGCCGTTCGAGTGGACGCCGCTCGCCGGCAGGCCGACGAGCACGTCCCCCGGGCGAATACGCCGGCCGTCGATGACGCGGTCCTTCTCGACGACGCCGGTGGCGAACCCGGCCAGGTCGAAGTCCCCCAGGGCGTAAAAGTCCGGCAGGATCGCCGTCTCCCCGCCGACCAGCGAGCACCCGGCCTGCAGGCACCCTTCGCTGATGCCGAGCACCAGTTGCCGGGTCAACTCGGGGTCGTCTGCCGGCATGGCGATATAGTCGAGGAAGACGAGCGGTTCGCCGCCGGTGCAGATCAGGTCGTTGACGGACATGGCGACGAGGTCGATGCCGACCGTGTCGAACTTGCCCGCCTGCCGCGCGAGTTTGAGCTTCGACCCGACGCCGTCGGTACACGTGACGAGGATGGGGTGCGTGTACCGGCCGTCCGGGTTGAAGTCGAACAGCGACGCGAACCCGCCCGACCCCTTGCCCCCGGCCCGCGGCGGGAACGGCGGCGGGACGACCCGGGTCGCGTCCCAGGTGCGGGCGAGCAGCGGCTGAATCCCCGCCATCGTCGCGGCGTACTTGGCCAGGTCGAGGCCGGCCCGCTCGTAAGTCCAGGGCTTGCTCATGGTGACGGCTCGGGTTGTGAGGTGGTTCCAAGAGTCAAGGTATCTCCCCGGTCGTTGGTCGCCAGACTCCAGATGAACGGTGGTGGGTCAACCTGCTGGTTCTCCTGAGAAAGCGGATGAGTCTTGCGCTTATGCGGGTCTTGCCGACTTTTCGGTTGACGGCGCGAATCGCGTTGCTATGCTTGCGTGCCAGCTCCCTACAATAGATAGGTAGCTAAGTTAAGAGTCAAAAGACGGAGTTTTCCGGTACTGGAGGGTCGGTATGAACCCAACCAAACGAGTGCGTTCCGCGTCGCAAAGTCAACTGAACGCTTACGTTGAGTCATGGCAAAGCGACCACCATGATGCGATGAACTGTGCTGATTGGGAAGATGTAATAGATGTTGGAATATCAGTCTTCAACTTGCTTCGCGGTCAAGACAAGTTTCAGCGTGAGATGATATTTCGTGGAATCGTAGGGTATTCCGTTGCCGACAGCACGATCTTTAGAGATCGCTTGGCTTCTTGGCTTCAAACCACTCGATCCGTCCTAGCGACGCAAATTATTCCGTTGGAGCGAGACTACTCGGTGAATGGGGCGAATGAATTACGCGCACAAGCTTCGGAAGCGACTGAATACTTGGCAGGCTGGACTACGCCAACGGTTTCGGCTGCCTTGGGATTACGAGACTGTCAACTCGACGACACGGCCGCGACCGAGTTCGACCGCATCTTAGCGAACGCCAAGGTTCACCCGACGCCGATGCCTTCGGGTCCGCCGATGCAAGAATCGTCCCTCGAAAACTTCCGCAGTCGTCCGAAATCGGCGTAACCCTCACGACCTTGCCCGGGACCTCCGGGTAAGGTCGAGTCGTTTCAAGGGTTCCTCATGGCCGACCGATTGACCGCACTCCCGTATACACCCGACATGGTGGACGAAGTTCGTCACTTCGACTTTGGTGTCGAGGCGTACCACCGGGAGATTGCCGACTGGCTCGTGAACGGCGTGAGTGAAGCGATGTCCTACGGCACCAAGGTTTGGCTTTACGGCAACCCGTCCGGCGACATCGTCGGCTTCGGGTCGCTGGGAGAGTCGAACTGGAGCTACCCGGACAAGAAATCGCCCCGCGTCAAAGTCGCCATCATCCCCGCCCTCGGACTGCGGCGAGAGTTTTGGCGCTGCCCGAAGGACGCCGAACAGGGTCAACGGTATTCGTCCCAAATCCTCGACCACTTGATCGCCCTGGCACCCCAGTTACCGAGTCGCCCGTCGGCTCTCGGTCTGTACGTCTACCCGGCAAACGTGTGGGCCATCAGGCTCTACGAGCGGCACCACTTTCAACGCTTCCACACCCGGGCCAGGCGCGACGAAACGGGCGACTTCTACCACGGCTACGTCCGAGACATTTCTTAAGCCCGCGGCGCGGAGAGACCCTGTCTGCGATACCCGACACCCTACCGGCGGGCGGGGGCGAGGAGCTTCGCGGCGTCTTCGGGGTGGTCGAAGATGTACCGGCTGGGGCCGGAGAAGAAGAGCAGGAGTTGCTCCGCGCCTTGCTCGGCCATGCGCGGCGCGGCCGGGCCGACGATCCGCAGCATTGCGGCCGTCGCCTTGCTGTCGGTCTGGATGTAGATCGTCGTGGCCGGGTCGAATGTCGCCGCCTCGCCGGTGTCCCCGGTCGCCTTGCGCGGGCACTTCAAAATCGCCACGGCCTTGATCGAGACGACCGGCAGGACGGTCGCCGGCTTGACCTTGCCGGTCGCGTACCAGACGACCCCGTCGGCGAACTTGGCGACCGCCCGCCAGGCGACCTCGCTGCCCGCGTCGTCTTTGTACACGAACTCCCCGCTCCCCCGATCGACGATCTCGGCGCACGGCACGTTGAGCCGCCGCCAGGCCAGCGACGCGCGGTCGGGGTGGTCGAGGAACCAGTCGTAGATCGCGGGCTGGGCGAAGAACGACTCCTCGGCGTGCTTCGCGCTGATCGTCGGGGCGCGCATGACGCTCCGCACCGGCTCGCGGAACTTGGCGTCGATGGCGTCGAGGAACGCGGCCGGCGGGTTGGCCGGGACGGCGAGCGGTTTGGCCGCCGGCTTCGCCTCTTGCGCGAACGCCGTGGCGGCCGGCCCGAGGACCACCGCCGCGGCGGCTTGCACGACGAACGAGCGGCGGGACAGCATCGGCAAACCTCCGCAATGGGGACGACTTGACTATCGTCCGCAGGCTGCCGGGGCGGTGAACAATTCCCCAACCGTCCGGCCCGCCGATTCGCGTAGACACGGCGGGCGGCGGGGCGGTATGCTCGCGGCCTTCGCGGATTCACCCTCGCTTCGGGGCCGGCGGCATGACCGAACTCTCTCTGGTGACGGGCGGGGCGGGCTTCATCGGCTCGCACCTCGTCGAAGCCCTCCTGCACGCCGGGCACGCCGTCCGCGTGTTCGACGACTTCAGCACCGGCCTGCGGCAGAACCTCCGCCACCTGAACCGCTTCGGCAACGCCCTCGACATCGTCGAAGGCTCGATCACCGACCCGGCGGCGACGGCCAAGGCCCTCCGCGACGTGGGCGTGATTTACCACCTGGCCGCGCTCGCCAGCGTCGCCCGGAGCGTCGAGAACCCGGCCGCGACCCACGCCGCGTGCGTCACCGGCACGCTCAACTTGCTCGACGCGGCCCGCAAGGTCGGCGTCCGCCGGGTCGTGTACGCGGCGAGTTCGAGCGCCTACGGCGGCACGACCCAGCCCGGCGGCCAGCGGGAGGACCAACTCCCGGCCGCCAAGTCCCCCTACGCCGCGGCCAAACTGGCCGGCGAACTGTACATGCAGGCGTTCGCCGCGACCTACGGCCTGGAAACGGTGCGGCTGCGGTTCTTCAACATCTTCGGCCCCCGCCAGCGGAGCGACAGCCCGTACTCCGGCGTGATCGCGCTGTTCGCCGCGATGATGGCCCGCGGCGACCTGCCGACGGTCCACGGCGACGGCCTGCAGAGCCGCGACTTCACCTACGTGACCAACGCCGTGCAGGCGCTCCGCCGCGCGGCCGAGGTGCCGGACGTGAGCGGCAACGTGTACAACGTCGGCACCGGCCGCAGTGTGACCGTCCGCGACCTCGTGGCCGCGCTCAACGACGTGCTCGAAACCGACCTGGAACCGACCTACGGTGCCCCCCGCACCGGGGACGTGAAGTTCTCCCGGGCCGACGTCCACCGGACGATGACCGACCTCGGGTACGCCCCGAAGGTGACGTTCGAGGACGGCCTCCGCAAGACGGTCGCCTGGTACCTCGAAACCAGCGGCGCGTTCCGCACCCTGTCCCGCGTGTAAGCCGGTTCCCGACTGCCTTCGGCTCCGCCGCAGGCGACTCTTGTTAGCCCGACGCGCTAGCGAGGGTCGAGCGGTCGAGGGGAGTGTTCGGGGTCATCGACGGTACGGTCCTCGCCTACCAACACCGTCAACGACCGTTCGACCCTCGCTAGCGCGTCGGGCTAACAAGAGTCGCCTGCGGCGGAGCCAAAAACGACAGGCAAAATTGCCCGGCGGTTGATCCCTGAAACCCGTGTCACCCGCGGCCGGTTGTCCCGCTCACGCCAGCGTTTTGTACCACGCGATCGTGCGGCGGAGGCCCTCCTCGAACGTCACCGCGGGGTCGTACCCGAGGGCGGCGCGGATGCGGTCGATCTTGGCCAGCGAGAAGCGCACGTCGCCGGTCCGGGCGTCGGCGTGCTTCGGCGCGATGGCGGTGCCGAGGACGCGGTTGAGCGCCGCGACCAGGTCGAGGACCGTCACGCCGTGGCCGGTGCCGACGTTGAAGACCTGCCCGGACACGCCGGGCGTGCTGCCGGCTTTGAGCAGGGCCTGGACGCAGTCGGCGACGGCGACGAAGTCGCGGACTTGCAGGCCGTCGCCGTGGACGACGGGGGTTTTCCCGGCCGTGAGCAGGCCGGTGAAGATGGCGATCACGCCGGAGTACGGGCTGTCCGCGCGCTGGCGGGGGCCGAAGATGTTGAAGAACCGCAGCCGCACGGTTTCCAGGCCGTAACTCGCGGCGAACGCTTCCAGGTAGTTCTCCCCGGCGAGCTTCGCCGCGGCGTATGGCGACAGCGGGTTCAGCGGCGTCTCTTCGCCCTGGCCGGCCGGGTCGGACGCCATTCCGTAGGCGCTCGAACTGGCGGCGTAGACGACCCGCGTCACCCCGTGCAGCCGGGCCGCGTTCAGGACGTTCAGCGTGCCGGTGGCGCAGACGGCGTGGCAGGCGACGGGGTCTTCGAGGCTCTTGGCCACGCTGGCCATCGCGGCCAGGTGGTAGACGACCCGCACCCCGGCGACGGCCCGGGCCACGGCGTCCGGGTCGGTCACACTCCCGCTCACGATTTCGACGTGCCCCGGCGTGTGGTGGGCCAGGTTGCCGCGGTCGCCGGTGCTGAAGTCGTCGAGGACGCGGACGGCGTGCCCGGCGGCGACGAGGCCGTCCACGAGGTGCGAGCCGATGAAGCCGCCGCCGCCGGTGACCAGACAATTCGGGGACATTGGGAAGACCTGAACCAGGGGAGTGCGTGACGGGTTAACGTAGTCCGCGGCCCGCCCGGGTGCAACGCGCGGAAAGTCGGCGTTGACAGGACCGGGGATTGCGGGCAAAGTCCGGACCGCGATGGACCGGGGTCTTTCGGCCCGACGGTCCGGGGGGGATTTTGCCGACTGTTTTAGAGGACTCGACGATGTTCCGACAACGCCTCGCGGCCTGGGTCTTGACCGCCGCCACCGCCGCCGCCGCCTTCGGGGGTAGCGCCGCGCCGCTGTCCGCCGGTCTGCTGCCCGTCAGCGTGTCCGTCACGCCGGAATCGGGCAAGTTCCGCTGGACGTACGCCATCGTGCTGCCGACCGACTCGCAACTGCAGAGCGGCAACTACTTCACGATCTACGACTTCAAAGGGTTCAACGCCGGGTCGGTCGTCGCCCCGGACGGGTGGACGTTCACGACCGACAACGTCGGCCCGACGCCGGTCCTGGTCACGCCGACCGACGACGCGACGGTGCCGAACCTGAGCTTCAAGTACGCCGGCCCGACGATCGACGCCGGGCAGACGGGCCTGGGCAACTTCTGGGCCGTGTCGGACTTCGGCCTGAAGACGGACTCGTTCTTCACGGCGCAAACCAACCGCACGTCGGACGGCAAGGTGGACACGAACATCACGACCACGAACGTGCCGGTGCCGAGCGGCGGGACCGTGCCGCCGGGCGTGCCCGAGCCGACGACGCTGCTCCTGGCCGGCCTCGGCCTGCCGTGCGTGGCCCTGCTCCGGCGGGCCCGCCGGACCCCGGCCTGAGCCGGCCCGAACTTGAGCTTGACGGAAAAGTTTCCGCCGGTTATCCGGCGGAAGCCCGACACCGAGCCGAGTCGTCTGCCCCACGCGACGCCCCGGCCTGACCCGACCCGTTCCCCGAGAAGGACTACCAGTATGAAGCGAATCCTGGGCATTGCGGCGGGCCTGATGCTCGCCGCCTTCGGCGGGCAGCGCGCCGCCGCCGGCCTGCTCCCGATCAGCGTGGCCGTGACCCCCGAGGTCGGCAACTTCCGCTGGACGTACGCGATCGTCCTGCCGACCGACATGAAGCTGCAGAGCGGCAACTTCTTCACCGTGTACGACTTCAACGGGTACGTCCCGGGCAGCGCCGAGGCCCCGACCGGGTGGGCGCTGAGCGTGAGCAAGAACGGCCCGACGCCGGACCGCCTGAACCCGCAGGACGACCCGCTCCTGGACAACCTGACGTGGAAGTACAGCGGCCCGACGATCGAGTCCGGGCAGATCGGCCTGGGCAACTTCTGGGCACTGTCGAAGTTCAGCACCGAGGGCAACTCGTTCCTCACGGCGGGCACCCTGCGGACCTCGGACGGCAAGTCCGACAACAACATCACGAGTACCGTCGTCCCCATCGGGCCGGGCGGAACGCCGGGCGGCGGCGGCGGCGGCGGGACGCCCCCCCCGGGCGTGCCCGAGCCGACGACCCTCGTGCTGGCCGGCCTCGGCCTGCCGCTCGTCGGCCTGGCCCGCCGCCTCCGCCGCCGGGCCTAAGCGACACCGAACCAAAACGACAACGCCGCCGGGGATATCCCGCGGCGGCGTTGTCGTTGAGTGCGCCGCGGCCCGGGTTACGGCTTCTTGATCGACACGAGGGTCATGTTCGCGGTGCTCACCATGCCCATGATCTTGGCCTTCGACTCCAGCTTGACGAGCATGTTCGGCACGTCGTCGGACATCCACATCTTGGCCTCCATCTCGGTGCCGCCGACGTTCGTCTTCGTCGTCGTCCACTTGGTCTTGTACTCGACGCCGTCGATCTTGACGGTCTCGGTGCCCTGCTCGACGAGGCCCTCCGGCTTGTCGAAGTGGTCCTTGCCGCGGCCGGCCGGGAGTTCGACGACCTTCTTGACCTCGACCTTCTGGGCCGGCGTTTTGAACTCCATGCCGGCGGTCGTGACGGTCGTCACCATCTCGACGGTCGCCCCTTCGGCAGTCATCTCGGTGAGCGTGTACGTGAGGCTCGCGTCCGACTTGGTCGCGCCCGACTCGGTGACCATTTTGACGGTCACGACGGTGCCGACCTTCTGGCCCGCCCACGTCTTGTACGCGGGGTTGTCGATCGTCTCGGCCCGCGCCGGGGACGCGACGGCCAGGGCGACCACGACGGCCGCCGCGGCGGAAATGGGGAACAGGATTCGACGCATGAAACGACTCCTTGACCGAACCAACCGGGTCCGCAGTTTCGGGCGACGCCCGGCCGGGGCCGAACGTCCCGCCAGTCTACTGCGCCCCGCCCCGCCCGGCCCCGCCGCAGGCGAGTCTTGTTAGCCCGACGCGCGAGCGAGGGACACAACGGTTCGTCGGCAAGGTTGGAGTCAGCGGCTGTTCGGTCGGCGACAGCCCACGCCGCCCACGAACCGTGGTGTCCCTCACTCGCGCGTCGGGCTAACAAGACTCGCCTACGGCGGAGCGGAAGACCAGGTCTGCCTGCATCGGTCAGTCGCCGGGGACTCGGCCCTGGCGGCTCAAGTTAGCGGATTTCGAACGGAGTCGTCACCAGGATCGCGTCGCGCTTCTCGGTCTTCTCGTCGGTCTTCGGCACCGCCTTGGCCGGGGTGACGAGTCGAATTTTGGCCACCACTTTGACCTCGTAGAACCCGGCCGGGAAGCCGACGAACGGCACCTCGGCCCCCTTCTTAGCGTTCGCCTTCGGGTCCCACCGCGTGGCAGTGTCGAAGCGGAACTCGCCCGTCTCGTCGTCGCCCGTCCCCCTGAACTCGACCGCCTTGCCGGCGACCGGAACTTCCTTCGCGTCGAGGGGGGTGACGGACAAGACCAGAATCGTGTCGTCGAAGGAGACGCGTGGTTCCGCGCCGCCGTCGAACTTGATCCTGTCGAGCTTGCCGAAGGCCGAGACGTGGGAGAATTTCGGACGCGGGTCGTCCTGCGGCACGACGAACGGACACGACTGGCCCGTCGTCGGTTCGACTCCCCACAACAGGCCGTCGGCCGGCGGCGTGAGGACCTGGTCGCCGTTCGGACAAGTCATCCCCGCGATCAAACTCAAGGCCACGAGCAGGCGCATGACAACTTTCTCTTAACGAACCCGCTCCCCGACCGAGCGGCCGGAGGTGTCCGACAGTCTCGCCGGTGCGCGCGAACAAAGCCAGCGAGAAAGCCCGGTCGGCTCCCTCGCTGGCTCGTCGATTCTGCACTCCCGGATTACGCCACCAGGAGCGCCATGCGGGCGACGTTGGCGACGGCCTGGTCGATTATCGACGTGAGGGCCGTGTGAATCTCCTTGGCGTCGTAGATCGTCAGGCCGTCCTTCTGCACGTTCAACGCCCCGGTCTGGGCGATCGTCGTCAGCTTCTCGACGAGCGCCGCCTTGTCGTTCTTGCCGTCCAGAAGGGGCACGAGGTGGCGGTCGAGGTCGTTCAGGCGGACGACCTCGTGCCGGCGGTTGGTCACCATCGGGGCCTTGCCGGCCTGGAGGCGGGCCAGCGGGGTCGCGGTCGGCTTGTCGCCGGGCTGCTTGGCGAAGTTGATCGGCATGCCGTGCAGTTCGACCAGGTCCGACCCCATGTAGCAGTTCAACAGGCCGATGGCGATGACCTGGATGTCCTCGACGGCCTGCTTCGGGTCGGCCGGGTCGCCGCCGATGAGTTCGCGGGCCTGCTTGCGGAGCTGCTCGAACGGCAGGGTCGCCGGGTAGGTGCCGGCCAGCACCTGCATGCACGCCTTCAACAGCGGCCGGTTGGTCCCCATGCTCATGCCGGCGGGGGACTTGTACGACACCGTGTCCTCGGTCTTGACCGGCACGTCGGCGAGCGGCGCGCCCGCGGCATCGACGGCTTTGGCCGCGCTGGCGACGTGCAGGACCCGCAGGCTCTCGGGGTTGACGGCCCAGTTCGGCTGGACGCGGTCGAGGCAAATCAGCGTCTCGCGGAACATGCGGTTCCGCAGGAAGTCCATGTACTGCTCGGCCTGGACCTGGTCGGTGGCGAGCATCCGCAAGGTCTTCTCGATGTCCGGGCCGAAGTTCCCGGTGACCATCGTGCCGACCCGGGCCTCGCCGAGGTACTTCAGGCCGTGCGCCTTGGCCCGGTCGGCGAACTGGTGGAAGTACAGCGGCTGGTTGTTCTCTTCGAGGTGCTCGTGGTACAGGTAGTGGTCGGCCTGGTGCCGCAGGGTTTCGAGTTCGCTTTTCAACAGGACCGCGTAGGCCGACCCGTCCTGCTTGACCGACTGGGCGAGGAAGTCCAACAGGGCGCGGGCCTGCTGGGTGCGGAGTTGGGCGGTGTTGAAGCGGGCCGAGTGGTACCGCATCATGTCCCGGATCATGCCCCGGAGGTGCCACCCGGGGTACGTGTTGTAGCTGATGTACGCGACGCCGTTCGGGGTCATCTGCTTGGCGCAGATCTCGTACACCTTGTCCTGGACGTTCTGCGGCACCCAGCTGAACACGCCGTGGCAGATGACGTAGTCGAACATGCCGTAGGACGCGTCCACGTCGAGGATGCTGGCCGTTTTGAGGGTCAGGTTTTTGAGGCCGAACTCCTTGACGATGGCCTGGCCGTCCTTGATCTGGCGGTCGGACAGGTCGATGCCGATGAACTCGGAGTCGGGCAGCATGTCGGCCATCGGGATCAGGTTGCCCCCGGCGGCGCAGCCCAATTCGAGGACGCGGCACCGCTGCACCGGGGTCGGCCGCATGCCGAACAGGGTGCCGATCGTGAACAGGCGGCTCGGGTGCGTCTGGGCGAACGGGTGGCTCTCGTAGGGCACCTCGTCGTAGCTGTTCACGTCAACGGGGGGGGCCGCGAGAGTTTCCGCCATGTGAAACGTCCTGTCTGGGCCGGGGTCCGGCCACGGGGGTGCGAAGAGTCAGCCGTATACTGTCCGTCGCCGCGAGGGGTGCGTCAAGCCGGCAAAAATCGGAACGCCGACCAATTTCGGCACGCCGGCCGCGCCGGAATTACCCTTTCGCCGGCGGACGGTCCTAAAGATAAGACGGACGGGCGGTGAAACCGTTTCGCCCGCCCCCGCCAGATGTGGTTGGCCCCCAGTCCCGACGAGCGGATCCGCGTGGCGACCCCCGACGACGAACTGCCCCCGGACGCGACCCCGCCCGACGCCCTCGGCCCGGCCCGGCCGCTGATCGCCGCGGCCCTCGCCCTCGGCCCGGCCATGCTCGCCGCCGGGGACGCCCGCGGGGCGCACGAGGTGTACGACTGCGCCGCGCGGTTGGTCCTGGCCGCTTTGCCGGTGGCCGCCCCGCTGCACGCCGCGACGGTCGCCGCCCTGGAGGCCGCGGAGTTCGAGCCGGACCCGACGGCCCGCGCCGAGACCCTGCAAACCCTCTTCCTCGACGCCGCCGGCGACCCGTTCGCCGCGCCCGACGACGCGACCGACGACCCGGACGAGGGCGGCCCGCTCGACCGGGCGCACGGGGCCATCGGCAAGGCGATCTCGCTCGGCGCGCCGGCGTTCAACCTGGGCAACCACCGCGGGTGCTGCGAGGTGTACGCCGCGACCGCCCGGCTGATCGTCGCCGCGGCCACCCCGGCCCCGGTCCGCGAGCGCCTCGAGCGCGCCCTCGCCGAGACGGCCGGCGTGGCCGACGAGCGCAAGAAAGCGTGGGTGTTACGGGACGCCCTAGACGACGTGCTGACGCTCTCCGCCAGCCGGGCCAAGCCGCGGATCACGGCCCGGGACGTGCGGGTGCTGATTTCGATGGCCGTGCAGATCGGGGCACCGGCGTACAACCTGGGCGACCACCGCGGGTGCTACGAGGTGTACGCGACGACGGCCCGGCTGATCCTGCAAGTCGCCCCGGACGCGGAGCGCGAGCGGGAGGTGATCCGCACGGCGCTGCAAACGGCCGCGGTCGTGACCGACGCGACCGAGCAAGCGTGGGTCCTCCGCCGCGCCTTCGACGCCATCCTGAGCAACGCCGAGTAACGCAGGCGAGTCTTGTTAGCCCCACGCGCGAGTGAGGGACGCGCGATGTCACTGCCCGTGGTCAGCTTAAGCCGCCACCGACTCTGTCATGGCGCGTCCCTCGCTCGCGCGTCGGGCTAACAAGACTCGCCTGCGGCGGAGCCGAAAACCTCGGCGGGACTCCGGGTTAGTAGTCGGACGGGTTCGGCTCGCCGCCGCTGCGGGTGACGAGGACGGCCATCGCCGCCGGGCTGATGCTGGCCCGGACGAACCGGACCGCGCCGTCGCCGAACAGGAACAGGCACCCGCCGGTGTGGAAGCTGTACGCCTCGTTGTTGTTGTTGCAGTTGATCATGCACGGCCCGCCGGCGGTCAGGCCGTCGGCCGTGAACCCGTCCACCCAGTACTCGTTGTCCGGGTCGGCCCACCCGGCCCCGCTGGACCGCTGGGGCGCGACCTGGGCCTTGCTCAGCACGTACCGCGTCGGCCGGCCGGCGTCCTCGGTCCACAGGACCGTGTTCGACGACCCGTCGCTGATGCCGAGGATCGTCTGCTTCGGGCGGGCGTTGTAGAAGGCCGGGGACAGGCCGGTCGAGAAGCTCGAAATCGTGCTCATCGGCAGGATCGCCCCCGAGTACTGCGTCGAGTCGGTGCCCGCGACGTACCCGGCCGGGGCCGGGATCAGGTTCAACGGCGGGGTGAACAGCCGCTGGTTGATGCCGTTCACCACGGCGTAGTCCGACGCGGCCAGGCCCGGCGCGAGCCACGCCCCGTTGTTCCGGTCGGGCTGGCCGCCGGTCGGCGTGGACGGGCAGATGAACGCCTTGGCCGCGATGCTCGCCACCGGCATGTTCTCGGCCGAGTTGAACGTCCGGTCGAACCGGTACAGGCGGTACATGTTTTCGAGTTCGAGGTACGGCAGCAGGACCGTGCCCGGGCCGTGCTGGATTTGGCCGGACGCGAGCGCCGGGGTGTTGAACTCGGTCACCGGGAAGTTCGGCGCGGAGTCGATGCGGGCCGGCGGCAGCCACCCGTTGGCCGACTCGAAGTTGTGGATCGCCAGGCCGATCTGCTTCATGTTGTTCGTGCAACTGATGCGCGCGGCGGCCTCCCGCACCTTCTGCACGGCGGGCAGCAGCAGCCCGATCAGGATCGCGATGATGGCAATCACGACCAACAATTCGATCAGCGTGAACCCCGCGCGGGGGCCGCGCACGTGCTTCGTCATGGGAACTCTCCGGGAAAAAAGGGGACGGGCGATGAAGAAACGGAACGAACGGGCGGCCTACTTGGCCGCCTTGAGAGGCGGGCCTTCAAGTTTGAACGGATCAAGGGCGGTCGCGGCGGCTTTGACCGTGGCGGTCAGCCCCGACGTTTCGCCGCGGTGGTACTTCGCCGGCACCTGGGCGGCGAGCTTCTTCGACTGGTCGCCCCCGTCGTCGGCCCCGGCCGTCTCGACCGCGAAGGCGACGGCGACGCGGAAATCGCCGGCCGGGCTGCCGTCGTCCGGCACGTAGCTCGTGAGCTTGAACTTGCCCTCGGCGTCCGTCTTGGCGTGCGGCGGGTACCCGACCGCGTGGCCCGGGTCGGTGGCGTGGAACGCGACATCGACGCCCTTGAGCGGCTGGCCGTTGTACAGGATTTGCCCGGTCACCGGGTACGTCTTCAACTGGCCGTCGCCGCCGCACCCGGCGAAGCCGAGCGAGAGAACCGACAGGGCGACCGCCCCGAACATTGCGCGCATGACTGACCTCGGAAGGGCCGGCGAACGGCCGGCGACAACCGAGTATTAGCGGGCGGCGGAGGGGCGGGAAAGGCTACGAAATGCAGAACGCCGTATCTTCACGGCGTCTTCGTGGGACGTTCATAAACGGCGGCCCGGGCTGGCGAATCGGGGCCGTCTGTCAACGGTAAGGTAGCCTGCCCGTATCGCTCGGATTCGCCCCGAATGGCATTTTCGGCTCGCCCCGGGGGTTCTACTCCCCGACCCGGTAGAATTCCGATGCGTCGGCAGTCGGAGGACCGTGGGCGATGAGCGCGTTGACCGGAGAACTCCTCGGGTGCGGCCGCACGAGCCGGAGGCCGTCGGTTTGGGTGATGCGTTTCGCCAGCGTTGCCGACCGACTGGTCGCAGCGCACGGGGTGCCCGCCCTCGGCAACTTCCGCGACCCGGTCCGCGAGATTTTTTACATCCTCCTGTCCGCGAAAACGACCGACAACCAGTACCGCCGCACCTTCCAGGCCCTCACGGCCAGATTTCCGTCGCTTTCCGACCTGGCGAGGGCCGAGGTCGCGGACATACTTTCTTGTATCGCGTCGGGCGGGCTGGCGAACAAAAAGGCGTCCCAAATCCAACGGGCCGCGGCCGCACTCATCGCCGCGGGGGGGCCGAAACCCGGTCGGCGGCTCCGCAAGATGGCCCCCGCAGAAGTCTTCGCCTTCCTCACTCGGCTCCCCGGCGTCGGACCGAAGTCTGCGCTCTGCGTCATGATGTACAGCCTGGACGCGGACGTCTTCCCGGTCGATGTCAACGTTCAACGGATCGCGGCGCGCATGGGAGCCATCCCGCAGGGACTGAAGCACTACCAGGCCCAGCAGCAGTTGCCCCCCCTCATCCCGGCGGGCAGGAGCCGCGAGCTTCACATTGCGATGGTGGTTCACGGGCGGACGACCTGTTTGCCGAGAAAGCCCAGGTGTGCGAGTTGCGGGATCGTCGAGTTTTGTCGATACGGTCGGAGGGCGACGGGTGCGCAAGGGGAGCGTGATGGCTAAAGCGAAGGAGCGGGCGCAGGGGCGGCCGGTCGCAATCGACCTGTTTTGCGGGGCCGGGGGCATGTCCCTCGGGTTCGAGCAAGCGGGGTTCGACGTGCTCCTCGGCGTCGATGTGGACGGCCACCACGTCGCCGTTCACGAGCGGAACTTCCCGTACGGCAAGTCGCTGTGCCGGTCGGTCGCGGAGCTGACGGGCCGCGACCTGATCGCGGCCCTGGGCGGGCGGGCGGACGTGGACCTCGTCTTCGGCGGGCCGCCCTGTCAGGGCTTCAGCACGATGGGCGTCCGGGACGCGAAAGACCCGCGCAACACGCTGGTCCGGCAGTTCGTCCGGATCGTCGGCGAGGTGATGCCGAAGGCGTTCGTCATGGAGAACGTGCCCGGGATGCTGACCGGGGAAACGAAGCCCGTCCTCGCCGACGCCGTCGAGTACCTCCGCCGCGCCGGGTACCGCGTCGTCTCCCCCGCGCGGGTTCTCGACGCCAGTGCTTTCGGCGTCCCGCAAAAGCGGAAGCGGCTCATCCTCATGGGCCTGCGCGACGACCTCGCTGGGGTTCTCGAATACCCGACGGCGGCGGCGACCGGTCAGCCGGCCCGACCGACCGTTTGGGAAGCGATCGGCGACCTGCCGGACGTGGACGCCGACGAAGAATTGTTCGAGCACAACGACGCCCGGTACGACCGCGTGCCGGCGACGCCTTACGCCCGCGTCCTGCGCGGCCTCGACCCCGACCCGTCCGATTTCTCCTACCCGCGGCTGTGGAACCGGGCCGTGTGTACCGGTTGTCTGAGGGTGCGGCACACGCCGAAGGCGGTCGCACTGTACGCGGCGACGCCCCCCGGGACGATGGCGTTGCCGTGCTTCTGCGTCCGTCGGTCCCACGGAGTCGCACTGTACGCGGCGACGCCCCCCGGGACGATGGTGCCGGGCCACAAGTTGCCCCGGCTCGACCCGGCCGGCATCGCCCCGACGTTGCGGGCCGGGAGCGACTCGGCCCACGGCTCGTACACCGCCCCGCGGCCCGTCCACCCCGACAAGCCCCGGTGCATCACCGCCCGGGAGGCGGCCCGCCTGCACGGGTTCCCCGACTGGTTCTCGCTGTACCCGCTTAAGTGGCACGCCTACCGCCAAATCGGCAACGCGGTCTGCCCGCCGGTTGCGAAAGCCATCGGCCGGCAAGTCCTCGCGGCGCTCGGGGTGACTCCGACCAAGCCGAAGTTGTCCGTCGCGTTGAGCGACGCCTTCGCACTGCCGGAGGACCGCCCGCGGACCCTCAAGCGAATCCCGCAAATGGCCCACTTCCCCCCCGTGATCGCGCACCTGTTCGAGGCCGCGTTCGACGCGAAGCGGCAAAAGCTCTCCAGGGGACCGTTCACGTTCGCGGACGTCCAGGGGGCGATCGCGGCGACGAACGCGAACCTGCCGTGGACGCGCGCCGACACGTTCGTGCCGGAGATCGCCCGCAGCCGAAACGTCCGCCGCATTCTGGAATCGTGCCTGACGCGGGGGTTCACCGTTCGACAAGTGACCGACGGGCACGCCATCGGCGAGTTCGTCCCGGTCGGGCACCCCGAAGGGATCGACGAGAAGGGCTTCCTCCGGGTGAGTAGTCGAGCACTCGGCGACGCCGTCGCCCTCGACCTGACCGACCGCGTCCGGCTCGGCGATCCGGAAACCCTCTTCGCCGCCCTCGAAGTCGCCGAGGTGGTCGCCGGGCTTTGGGGGGATCGGTCCGTCCGCGTTCGCTTCGAGCCGTCCGAGTACGGCGGCCCGGGCACCGCGTCGTTGCTCTACCAATCGGCGACCCCGAGCGGCCCCGTCGGACGGGGCTGTGCGGTCGCTTTCAAACTCGGGAACGTGCCGAATCGTGCCCGGCTCAGTCGCATCGCCAAGGCGACTCATCGCGACGAACTGATCGCCCTGATCCCGATCACGACGAAGCACGTGCTCGCCACTCGGCTCGAAGGGTGTTTGACGGTGCCGACGGAAGCCGGACGCCTCGTGTTCGACGTGTCGCGTTTCGACCCGGCTTCCAAGCCCAAAGCGAAAGGGATTTCCCGTGCCCAGCCGTCGCTCTTCTGACCGACCCCCGACGGCGGCCAAAAAGGCCAACCGGTACGGCGCACTCCTGCTGCGGATTTTCACCGCCCACTACCGGCCCGGCGCGACGAAATTCGAGTTCGCGCGGACCGAGCTCGAGACCGCGGCCGGCGAGTTGAAAATCGCCCTCCCGAAGAACCTCGGCGACCTGATTTACAGCTTCCGATTCCGCACCGTACTTCCGGCGGAGATCGTCCAGACCGCCACGCCAGGATACGAGTGGGTGATCGAACTGGCGGGGCATGCGCGGTACCGCATGTCGCTTTTGAAAGAGAACCGCGTCGTCCCGAGCGACAACAAGTACGAGATCAAAATTCCCGACGCCGTCCCCGAAATCGTTGCCCGGTACGCGCTCGGCGACGAGCAAGCCCTCCTGGCTAAAGTCCGCTACAACCGGCTCATCGACATCTTCCTGCGCGTGACCGCGTACTCGCTCCAGAACCACCTGCGGACGACTGTGCCCGAGATGGGTCAAATCGAAACCGACGAAATTTACGTAGCCGTCAGGAACACCGGGCAACAGTTCGTCGTGCCCGTCCAGGCCAAAGGCGGGACGGATCAAATCGGCATCGTTCAGGTGCGTCAGGACCTCGCCCTGTGCCGCCACAAGTTCCCCCACCTCACCCCCCGGCCGGTGGCCGTGCAGTTCAAACGCGACGAGACCGGCGAGGTCATCGTGATGTTCGAGCTGGTCGAAGCCGGCGACGAGTTGAAAGTCCTCGACGAGAAGCACTATCGGCTCGTCCCCGCAAGCCAAATCAGTGCCGACGACTTGAAGAAAATGGCCGACGCGTCCGATTGAGTCCTAGCCGCGGTTGGAACTACCAACACGCGGTGCCACGCGGGTTCGCGGCCGGTCGTCGCCGCGCGGCTCACTGGTTGAACAGGAAGGCTTTGCTGTTCAGGAGTGCCCAGAGGATGTTTTCGTAGGCGACTTTCTTCGCTTTCTCGTGCTTGGCGAGGTGCTCCAGGGCCAGCGTCCGTTGCTCCGGCGACGGGGCCTTGCCGACGGCCAGCAGGAAGAGTTCGTCGAGCTTCACCGCGTCGGGGCGGGGGTCGCGGCTCAGGCGGTCGGCGCGGCCGGCGGCGCGGCCGATCTTGTCCTGCACCTCCTGGCTGTTCAACAGGTGCAGGGTCATCGCCAGGCTCGCCTCGTTGACCCGCTCGCACTCGCACGCGCTGATCCGCTGCGGCCGGCCCAACACGTCGAGGAAGTACGACGCGAACGACTCGTCCGGGAGCATGATCGCCCGGCTCGGCGCGTTCTTGTCCTTCGGCAACCCGCTGAAGTCCGACGGGCTTTGCGTCACCTGGCAGACCGCGTCGAACACCACCTCGGCCGTCAACCGCTTCGGGTAGTACCGGGCGTAGCTCTGCTTGTCGCTCGTGTTGAACTCGTTCGGCGCGGAACTCAACTGGTACGTCTGGCTCTTGCAGATCGTGCGGATCAAGGCCTTCAGGCTGTACTTGTTGGCGACCAGGTCGGCGGCCAGGGCGTCGAGCAGCGCGGGGTTCGACGGCGGGTTGGTGACCCGCATGTCGTCGAGCGGATCGACCACGCCGCGGCCGAAGAAGTGCGCCCAGTACCGGTTGGCCACGGCCTTGGCGAAGTACGGGTTCTTGGGGTCGGTCATCCAGTCGGCGAGGAGTTCGCGCGGGTCGTCGTCCCCGGCGATGACCTTCGGGTCGGCGTCGAGCGGCTTGGTCGGGGCGACCTTGCCGGTCCGCTTGTTCGACACGCTGCCGCTGGACTTGGTGTAGACGACGATCGGCCGGGACTGCTGGTTCGGCACCTGCCGGCCGGGCGTCGTCACGTCCTTCTTGCCGACCCGGCCGAAGAACGCCGCTAAGCCCCAGTAGTCGTCCTGGGTCCACTTCTCGTACGGGTGGTGGTGGCACTGGGCGCACGCCAGCCGCTGGCCGAGGAAGACCTGGCTCACGTCGTCCACGAACTGCTCGGGCGTCGTCACCTCCTTGAACCAAACCGTCGGCGGGGACTTGGCCTCGTCGCCGATGGCGCAGACGATCTCGCGGGCGAACTCGTTGTACGGCTTGTCCGCCGCGACCGCCTCGCGGATCCAGGCGTGGAAGCTGAACGTGCCCGACGCCCGCTGGGCCTCGCCGCGCCGCTTGACGCGGAGCACGTCGGCCCACTTGTTGGCGAAGAAGTACGCGTACTCCGGGGTTTCGAGCAGTTTGTCAACGAGCTTGTCGCGCTTCGCCGGGTCCTTGTCGGCCGCGAACGCCATCACGACTTCGGCGGTCGGCAGCGTCCCGGTGATGTCGAGCGCGGCCCGGCGGACGTACTGCTCGTCCGTGCAAACCCCCGACGGCGCGATGTTCAGTTCGCGCCACTTCTTGGCGGTGAACGGATCGACGACGGTTTTGGGCGTGAAGGTGAACTCGACCGCGGTGCCCGGCCGGGGAACGACGGCCTGGAAAACGTTGACCAGGCCCGAGAAGCGGACCATGACGGCCGCCTGCCCGGTGGTCGTGAGGGTGTTGACGAGGCCGGTCTCGCTCACCGTGGCGACCTCGGTCTCGTTGCTCTCGTACTGCGCCCGCCGGGTCACGTCCTCGACGCGGCCGTCCGAGTAGTGGGCGTGGACGGCGAGCTGTTGGCGGGCGCTGCGGTCGATGACGCGGGTCTCGGGGAACACCGTGACCTTGACGATCGTCGGGTCGGTCGGCAGGCCGTAGGGCGTGCCGGACGCGACCCAGCGGCGGAGCACCTTGTACTCTTCGCTGCCGACTTCGGTCTTCTTGCCGCCGCCGTGCGGGACTTGCCCGGTCGTCTTCAAGAGGAACAGCGACCGGTCCGGGGCCGAGGGCAGCATCCGCCGGCCGCGCGACTCCTTGACCAGCGTGGCGTAGTCGAGTTCCGGGTCGTACCCGAGGAGCGACAGGCGGAAGCCGTTCTGCCCCTGAATCTTGCCGTGGCAGCCGCCGCTGTTGCAGCTCAGCTTCGTCAAGATCGGCTCGACGGTGTTGGTGAAGTTGATCGGCTCGAAGGTCTCCAGCCCGGCGACGGTGACTGGCACCTTGACCGCCTTGCCCTGGAAGGTGGCGGTGACTTCCGTGCTGCCGTTGGCCAGCGGGAACACCCGGCCGGCGGCGTCGATGCGGACGACCTTGGGGTCGGCGACGGTGTACGCGACGGCGGCCGTGAGGTCGAGTTCGCGCGGCCCGTCGAGGCCGGTGACGAGCAACTGCGGGGCGTCGTCGCTGCCGCGGACGGCGATTTTGGCGGGGAACGGCACGAGGGCGGTGACGGCCGCCCGCAGGGGCGTCGTCAGGGTGGCCGCCGCGAGGGCGGCCACGAGGGCGAGAGAGCGCATCAAAAATCCCCAGAGAAGCGGGGGCACGGCGGGTAGGACTTGCAGTCTAACGCAAGCGCGCGGCGTTGTCGAAGGGAAATGCCGCGAAGTGCGTCGGCGAGCCAAGAGCGTCAGCGACTGGAGATCAGCGACCGGCGAATCAGGTGCGTCAGCGACCGGAGATCAGCGATACCGGGGAATTCCATTTGCAAATCGTCTCGACTAAAGGTAGCCCTGTATTAACTCCCTCGGCTGGCTCGTCCGGCCGAGTAACGAAGCCGACTCCGCAAGGAGCCGGCTTCGCCTGTTTCTTGGGCCATACTTCGCCCATGAAAACCAACTTTTCCATCGACGGGTTCAACCTCTACTACGGCTCGCTCAAGGGCACGACTTTCCGCTGGCTCGACCTCGTCCAACTCTGCCAAAAGTGCTTCCCGGGCGACGAAGTCCACCGCGTCCGGTACTTCACGGCCTGCGTGAAACCCACCCCGTCGAACCCGCTTCAAGCCGTGCGGCAGCAGGTCTACCTCCGGGCGCTGCGGACACTTCCGCCCGTCCAAATCCACCTGGGTAAATTCCTGATCAAGAAAGTCACCTTGCCGCTTTCAGCCCCCGTGCCGGGCGAGCCGGATAAGGCCGAAGTTATGCGATCTGAGGAGAAAGGGTCCGACGTGAACCTGGCCAGTTACCTGTTGTTGGACGCCTTCGACGCCGACTTCCAGAAGGCCGTGGTGGTGACGAACGACTCGGACTTGGTGACGCCCGTGAGGATCGTTCGAGAGCGGTTCGACAAACCCGTGGTCGTACTCTTCCCGTGCCGCCGGTCGCAAGACCCGAGCTACGACTTGAGCCAGGTCGCGTCGGCGTCGCCCCGCCTTCACGACTCGGAGTTGGCCGCGTCGCAGTTCCCGGCGGACATGCGCGACGCGAAAGGGCCGTTTCACAAGCCCCCGCAGTGGTAATCGGCACCGGGCGTGAGTTCCCGACGCCGCGGACGCCCGGCAATTCACAGACGCACGGTCTCCAGTCGCTGACGCTCCTGGCTCGCCGGCGCTTTCACCAGTACATCTGGTGCGTCGGCTTGATGACCAACTCGGGGACGTGGACCGACGGCGGCAGGTTGCACACGTACAGGATTGCGTCGGCCACGTCTTCGGGCCTCAGGATCGCGGCCCGGTGGGCGTCCGTCACGGCCGTCGGGCGGTGGGCCAGGATCGGCGTGTCGATCTCGCCGGGGCAGACGTTGCTCACGCGGATGCCCGAGTCCTTTTCCTCGTTGGCCAGCACCAGGCCCATGCCGCCCATGCCGAACTTCGCGGCGACGTACGCGGCCCCGCCCAGGGGGTTGGCCCGCTTCCCGGCCACGCTAACGACGTTCACGATCACGCCGTCCTTGCGGTCCAGCATCTGCGGGAGTACGGCGTGCGTGCAGTAGAACGCGCCGTCCAGGTTGGCGCGGATCATCGCGTCCCACGTCTCGGGGGTGAGTTCGCGCATCGTCCGGGCCTTCAGGTTGGCCCCGGCGTTGTTGACGAGGATGTCCACCCGGCCGAACCGCGCGGTCGCGGCGGCGATCAGGGCCTGGCACTGGGCGGCGACGGACACGTCCGTCGGGAAACTGAGGAGCCGTCCGCCGCCGTCCAGGTCCCGTTCGGCGGCGGCGAGCTTGGCCGCGTCCCGGCCGGCGATGGCCACGTTGGCCCCGGCGGCCAGGAACGCCCGGGCCGTGGCCAGGCCGACGCCCGACCCGCCGCCGGTGACGACCGCCGTTTTCCCGCTCAGTCTGGTGAACATCGGTTGACCCCGCCCCGCTTTGTCGAATAATGCCGGATGCCGCCGGGTCATGGTACGGCCCGGCGTCCCGACCGCACCGAACCGAAGGATTGACGATGAACAGCGACCTGCGCCGCCGGACCGAAGACCTCACCGCCAGGCTGGCCCAACTCCGGGGGTCACTTTGACTCGGACGGCAAAACCTTAGCCCGCGACCAACTCGACGCCAAGCAGGGCGAACCCGGCTTCTGGGACAACCAGGAGCGGGCGAAATCGACCATCACGCAAATCAAGCAGTTGAACGCCATTTTGAAGCCCTACGAGGGGCTGAAGCGGGCCGAGGCCGACCTCGCCGCGATGGCCGAACTGGCCGCCGAGGACGCCTCGTTCGAGGCCGAAATCGAGCCGGTCCTGGCCGCGGCCGAGCAGGACCTGAACGCCTTCGAGTTGAAGGCCATGATGTCCGGCAAGCAGGACGGCGCGAACGCCGTCGTCACGATCAAGCCGGGCGCGGGCGGGACCGAGGCGTGCGACTGGACGGCCATGCTGTACCGCATGTACGTCCGGTGGGCGCAGGCGCACGGGTTCAAGATCGAGGACGTGGACGAAGAAGCCAACATCGAAGCCGGTTTGCAGTACGTGACGTTTAAGTTGGTCGGCGAGTACGCCTACGGGTACATGCAGAGCGAGATCGGCGTCCACCGGCTCGTCCGCATCAGCCCGTTCGGCGACGGGGGCACCCGCCAGACGAGCTTCGCGGCCGTGGACGTGATGCCCGAACTCGACGACACCATCGTCATCGAGGTGAACGAAAAAGAACTCATCATGCAGACCTTCTGCTCCGGCGGCCCCGGCGGCCAGCACCAGAACAAAACCCAGTCCGGCGTCCGGCTCATCCACAAGTCCGGCGTCCGCGGCGAGAGCCGGACCGAGCGCAGCCAGCCCAAGAACTACAACAACGCCCTCGCGCTGTTGAAGTCCCGGTTGTACGCCATCGAGGAGCAGAAGCGCCTCGGGGACATCGCCAACCGGTACGACGCGAAGGGCGAAATCGCCTTCGGCAGCCAGATCCGCAGCTACGTCATGCAGCCGTACACGCTGGTCCGGGACGAGCGCGAGGGGGTCGAAGTCAAGTCCCCGGCGATCATGGCCACCCTGGACGGCGACCTGGACGAGTTCATGCAGGCGTACTTGCGGCACAAGACGGCGAAGCTGAACAAGGTCAAAAAGTAACCGCCCCGGTCGCGTGCCCCCGGCAACGGGGGCACCGGCCTCGCCCGACCCGGAGACCCGCGATGGCCGAAGACACCCCGCTCCGCGACGAGGATTTCGACGACGACAAGGACCGGCCGCGCCGCCGCCGGCGACCCCGGGACGACGACGACGATGCCGACGACCGGCCGCGCAAGAAGGCGGGCGGGTCGAACACGGGCGTGATCGTCGGGATCGTGATCGGCGTGCTCGCGCTGACGATGTGCGCCTGCGTGCCGGTCATGATCGGCCTGTTGTTGCCGGCGGTGCAGAAAGTCCGCGAGTCGGCGGCCCGAATGAGCAGCCAGAACAACATGAAGGTGATCGGCCTGGCGATGCACAACCAGGAGTCGGCCACGGGGTCGTTCCAGGGGCCGTTCGCCCCGGGCGCGACCAACCAGGACCACAGCTTCCGCGTCGGCCTGTTGCCGTTCATGGAGCAGGACGGGCTGTACCGGCAAATCGACCTGACGCAGCCGTGGGACGGCGTCAAGAATGCGCCGCTCACGAGTACGTCGATCAAGGACTTCCTCGACCCGGCCAACCCCGCCTCGGTCGGCACGGCGACCCCGTACCGAATGTTCGTCGGCCCCGGGGCGATGTTCGACGGCACGGCCAAGATGCCGTCGGTGACGAGTATCACGGACGGCATGTCGAACACGATCATGGCCGTGGCGGCGACGCAAACGGTGCCGTGGGCCAAGCCGCAAGAACTGCCCTACGGCCCCGGCATCGCCCTCCCGCCGCTGGGCAGCACGCCGGCGGCCGACGGGTTCAACGCCCTGATGGCCGACGGCTCGGTCCGGTACATCCGCAAAACGATCCCGACCGCCGACCTGCGCAGCCTGATCGAAAAAGCCGACGGCCGTGTGGTCAACATCCCGTAGTCGGGAATTGCGGATTGCGGAGTGGGGATTGCGAATTTCCAGCGGCATTACGCCGGCGTGCCGGGGGCGAGGCCGGGGAGGCGTTCGCGGAAGAAGGTCAGGGGCAGGCCGGCCGGCTGGTGGGTGTACTGCAGGCGGACGCACGGCACTCCCGCGAGAGCCTCGCGGAGTTCCCAGGCTTCGCTGGAGGTCAACTCGCTCAGGTCGGTGATCGACACCTCGGCCACCGGCTGGCGGGCGCACACCGCCGGGCCGTGGGCGCGCCAATCGACCGCCGGGCAGCGGACGACCTCGACGAACCCGCGGCGGAAGTTGCACTCGGCCGGACTCGTCAGCATCAGCCCGGCCATCGCCGAACTCGCGTCCCGGACTTGCAGGCGCATCAGTTGCGGGCAGGCTTCGAGCGTCCAGAGCAGGCGGTTCACGTGGAACGGCGTGAGCAGGCGGCGCTCCAGCCGGGCCAGGCGCGAGAAGTCGGCGTCGGCCGGGGTCAGGCGGGCGAGGTCGCACTGCACGCGGATCAACTCGGCCCGGGCCGCCCACGACTCCTCACCGGTCGCCCCGACGCCCGGCACGGTCGCCCCGAACGTGGCCGCGTTCTCGTCCAGCCAGTCGGCCGCGACGAGCCGGGGCAAGTCGTCGGCCGGGGCCGCAACGATCGTCCGCAGCAGGGCTTCCCAGTCGTCGTGCAGGGCGGTACTCACTCGGCGGCGTCCAGCCGGTAGCCCCGCGAATTGCCGTTGTACGCCGACGACACGACGGCCCGGCTCTCGGTCCCGGCGTACTCGCGGAACTCGCTCGGCAGGACCGTCACGCGGACGACGCTCCGCAGCCCCGGCTTGACCAGCCCGGCGTGGACGGCGGCCGTGCCCAGGTGGCTGTCCAGGGTGTACGGGTTGCCGCCCCACAAGGCCCCGTCGGTCCGGCCGACGACCTCGTACAGGAAGGTCCGGCCGTCCACGTCGCTCGACAGGTCGGACAGGTGCCCGGGGTCGGGGCGGATGCCGAGCAGGTCGGCCCGCAAGTGCCGCAGGTTGGCCCGCACGGCCAGCGCCTCGTCGAGCTTGCCCAGCCGGGTGTACGACTCCTGAACCGCGCGCAGGCCGTCGAACAGGCCGTGCAGGGTCGGGGCGAGTTCGCGGGTGGCGGCGATTTCGAGGTCGCGGACCTCGTCCTCGGCCCGCCGGCGGATCGCCCGCGCCTCGTCCTCGGCGGCGGCCCGCACCCGGTCGCCCCGGGTCACCAGGGTCTCGCGGACGGTCCGGGCGGCCGTCTCGGCCTCGGCGATGAGGGCGCGGGCCTCGGGCGGCAGGTCGTCGTCCGAAGCGTACAGGGAGGCTTCGCGGTCGGTGTCGGTCGTCACGGGCGCAGACCCTCCGGGGTACGGGCGGGACTCCCCCAGGTTTCGTGCCGCCTCGCCGAGGAGGCCGATGAGCGTTTCGAACATGGCACGCCCGGGGGTCCGCGGTGATAGAATGAGTTCAGCGACGGTCAACCAGGTTGGCCGCCGCGAAACAGTCCCGTAGGGCGTACCCATGACTCCGGAAACTCGTCCCCCCACTGTCGCCGACAATCTTGCATTTGGCAAGGGGGTTGTGCTGTACGACGGCGATTGCGGGTTCTGTCAGCAGTCCGTCCGCCTCCTCAAGGGCCTCGACTGGTTCCGCACCCTGCACTTCCAGAGTGCCCGGGACGTGGCCAACCTGCCGGCCAGTGACGTGCCCCTGGACGCGGGCAAAATGCTCGACGAGATGCACGTCCTGACCCCCGACCGGGGCACGGCCCACGCCGGGTTCGCCGCCTTCCGGTGGATCGCCTGGCGGCTCCCCCTGACGGCCCCGCTCGCGCCCTTGATGTACCTCCCAGGTGTCCTGTGGGCCGGCACCCGCGCCTACCGGTGGGTCGCCCGCAACCGCTTCAACCTCGTCCCGTGCGCGAACAACGCCTGCGCCGTCCCGCTGGCCAAGAAGTAGAGCGGGGCGTGTCGTTGATCCCGTCGAACGCCAGGTTTTCGGCTCCGCCGCAGGCGCGTTAGCCCGACGCGCTAGCGAGGGTGGACCGGTCGAGGGCAAGGTTGGTGATCGACGACCGTACCATCCACGACTCCGAACATCGTCAACGACCCATCGACCCTCGCTAGCGCGTCGGGCTAACGTTCGCCTGCGGCGGAGCCACCTACGCCGCCCGGGCCGGCACGCCGGTCTCGGCGTCGGCCTCGGCGTCCGGCGTCGGGTCGGGTTCGTTCGCGGGGACGGCCGGGGGGTTGAAGGCGAGCAGGAACAGCGCGAACGTGGCGACGCAGATCGCCAGCGGCGTCGCCCAGACGGCCGTCCAGTCGGTGACCCCGTCCACGCGGTTCGCGGCGATCAGTTGGCCGGCCAGCAGGTTGCCCACGCCGACGCCGAACCCGCCGGACACGAACGACACTAGCGCCTGCGTCCCGGCGGCGATGTCCGGGGTCGCCAGCCGCTTCAAGTAGGTCTGCGCGACGACGTAAAAGAAGGCGAAACTCCAGCCGTGCATCGGCACCGCGACCAGCACGATGGCGGTCGCGTCCCCGGAATACATGACGACCGCCCGCAGCAGGAACCCGCCCAGGCCGAGCAGCATCAGCGGCTTGAGGAAGCGGACCGGGTGCAGCCACGGGATGGCGAACATGCACCCGACTTCGACGACCTGGCCGAGCGTCATCAGGCTCTCCGGCCGCGGCACGCCCAGGTCGATCAGCGTGCGGTGGATGTACACGGCGTAGAACTGGTTCGTCAGGGACGCCAGGAACGCCGCGACGAGGAAGACGACGAACGCCCGGTTCTTCAACAGCCGCAACGCCGGTAGCAACTTGGCGTCCCGGCTCAACGGCGGGGTCGCCGGCAGGGTCAGCGCGAACAGGCCGAAGGCGGCGGCACTGCCCGCGGCCAGCCACAGCGGTTGCGCCGAGATCGGCTTCAACGTCAGGGCCAGCAGGTTGCCGACGACGACCCAGCCGATGGTGCCGAACATGCGCGTGTGCGAGTACCCGGCCCCGCCGGACGGGTGGTGCCGGTGGACGATGACGTTCGACAGCGTCAGCGACAGTTGCAGGAAGAAGCAGTAGACCAGCAGCAGCGCGAACAGCACGAAAAAGGTGACCCGCACGGCGTCGGCTTGCGCCTGGCCCGTCGCGGCGGCGATGACTTCGGCCCGGGCGTCGCACCAACCGGCGGCGAGCGCGAGCAGCAGGGCCGAGGCGAACGCGCCGATCGTGACGACGCGGTCGGCCCGGAACCAGCGGTCGGCGAGCGGGCCGATGGCGACCGGCGCGACCATGCCGGCGATGGCGAAGGTCGTGTACGTCCAGCTCACCTGCACGGGCGAGAAGTTCAGCCCGCCCTCGGCGACCGGCGCGAGCAGGTAGGCCGCGAGGGTGACGGCCCACGCGCCGAGCGAGAAGTACAGCAGGAACATCATCCCGGCCAGCCGAACCCGCACGTCCCGAAGCATCGCCGGCGTCCTCACGGTGAGCCGCAATTCTAGTAAGAATTCTCACCGCAGAGGGCACATGAGGGCGCGGAGAAAGGCCAAAGGCGAGAAAGGCGAGAAAGGCACTAAACTGTGCCAAACCCAAAACAACCTCCCGCAAAGTCGCCAAGAAGCAAAAGTAAGCAGAAGTCCGGTTTTAGCTCTCCTCGGTTTTTGCCTTTCTCATGTGCTCTCGTGCCCTCTGCAGTAAAACTCTTAGCGACGCCCCCCGACACTGGTGACCCCCGATGAGTGACCCCTGGTTCCAGACTCTGTTCGCGGCGCGCATCGGCGGGGCCGCTTACGGCAAGGGCACCGAGATTTACAAGTTCGAGAAGATCAAGCGGGCCAAGCGGCAAGCCCTCGCCGAACACCCCGAACGGCGGCTGCTCGACTTCGGCATCGGCGAGAACGACGACCTGGCGGCCGAGGGCGTCCGCGCGCGGCTCAAGGTCGAAGTCGATCGCGTCGAGAACCGCGGGTACGCCGACAACGGCATCGCCGCGTACAAGGAGGCCGCCGCCGCGTTCATGCAGCGACAGTTCGGCGTGACGCTGGACCCGGTGACCGAGGTCTGCCACTGCATCGGCTCGAAGCCGGCCTACGCGATGCTCCCGGCCTGCTTCATCGACCCCGGCGACGTGACGCTGATGACCGTGCCCGGCTACCCGGTCGCGGCGACGCACACCCGGTACTACGGCGGCGAAGTCCACCGCCTGCCGCTGCTCGAAGCCAACGGCTTCTTCCCCGACCTCGCCGGCATCCCCGCGGACGTGGCGAAGCGCGCGAAGTTGCTCGTGCTGAACTACCCCAACAGCCCGACGGGGGCGGTGGCGACGCGCGAGTTCTACCAGCGGGCGATCGAGTTCGCGCACACGCACCAAGTCGTCATCGTCGTGGACGCGGCGCACATCTTGTTGAGTTACGACGCCCCGCCGCTGAGCTTCCTGGAAATCGACGGGGCGAAAGAAGTCGGCGTCGAGGTCCACTCGATGTCCAAGGGCTTCAACATGATCGGCTGGCGGATGGGCTTCGTCGCCGGGCACCCGAAGATCGTGCAGGCCTACGCCGACGTGAAGGACAACTCGGACTCGGGCCAGTTCATGGCCGTGCAAGTCGCCGCCGCGCACGCCCTGGGCGACCCGTCCATCCCCACGGCGATTCGAGCGAAGTACCAGCGGCGGCTGCAAAAGCTCGTCGCCGCGCTGAACGCCGTCGGGTTCACGGCCACAATGCCGGGCGGCACGTACTTCCTCTACGTCAAGTCCCCGACGGGCGCGGGCGACCTGACCTTCGCCAACGGCGAGGTGGCGTCGCAGTACCTGATCCGCGACCAGTCCGTCTGCTGCGTGCCGTGGGACGACGCCGGGAACTACCTCCGCTTCAGCGTGACGTACACGGCGGCGACCGAAGCCGACGAGGACGACCTGATGCGCGAGACGGTCGCCCGACTGCGCGGCATGGCGCTGCGGTTCTAAACGGCGCGCCAAGAGCGTCAGCGCCCGGAGTCCTTCGCGTCAAGAACTCCGGGCGCTGACGCTTCCGGCTCGCCAGTTTTGACCCGCGGCCGCGGCCCGACTATCATTCGCCATGCCCCCGCCGCCCGCCTACGTCAAACGCTTCCGCATGGAGGCGGCGCTGCGCGGCCTCGACCCGCGGGTGCCGCGGCTGCCGGCCGGGTTCTTCTGGCTCGCCTGGCGGCCGGACCTGTGCGAGGTTCACGCGCAGGTCAAGTTCCGCTGCTTCGTCGGCGAACCGGACACGGTCCTGTTCCCGACGCTCGGCGACCTCGACGGCTGCCGGGCGTTGATGCGACTGATCGCCAGCCGGCCGAGCTTCTGCCCGGGGGCCACCTGGTTGGTCGCCCGGCACGACGCCGTGGTCGGCACGGTGCAGGGGTTGGCGGACGCGTCGAAGTTCGGGGCGATCCAGAACCTCGGGGTCGTGGCCGACTTCCGCGGGCTGGGCCTGGGCGAGGCCCTGCTAGCGCGGGCGCTGGCCGGGTTCGCCGCGGCGGGGATGCGGCACGCGATGCTGGAAGTGACCGCGGCCAACGGTCCGGCGGTGAAGCTGTACCGCCGCGCCGGCTTTCGCGGTGTGCAAACCCTGTACAAACCCGTACCGGTAACAGAACCGGCCGCGGACGAACTCGCGGCCGCCCGCCCGCACCCTTAGTCATGGACGCCGCCCCCGTGCCCGAACCGACGACCGCCCACCACACCTACGCCAACGGCCTGACGCTCCTCGCCGAGCGGATGGACCACGTGCGCTCCGCCACCTTCGCCTTCATGGTGCCGGCCGGGTTCACCCGCGAAGCCCCGACGCAACTCGGCCTGGCGTCGGTGTTGGCCGAACTGCTCACCCGCGGCGCGGGGACCCACGGCAGCCAGGAGTTGATGACGGCCCTGGACAACCTGGGCACCGACCGCAACGAGAGCGTCGGCCCGTTCAACCTCGTGATGGCCGCCGGGACGCTGGGCCGGAACGTGCCCGCCGCGCTCGAGCTGTACGCCGACATCCTCCGCCGGCCGCACCTGCCCGAGGACGAGTTGGGGCCGGTCCAGGAACTGCTCACCGAGGACATCCTGGGCCTCGAAGATTCCCCGCAAGACCTCGTCATGTTGGAGTTGAAGAAGCGGTACTACCCGTCGCCGTTCAACCGCAACCGGTTCGGCGTCGCCGAGCAGATCAAGGCGCTGACGATCGAGGACCTCCGCGCGTACTTCGCCGCGAACGTCCACGCCGGCGGGGCGATCCTGTCGGTCGCCGGGGCCGTCGATTTCGCCGCCCTGCGCGACCAGGTCGGCGAACTCTTCGGCGACTGGCCCGGCCGCCCGACGACGCCCCTCGAACCCGCCCCGCACACGCCCGAATCGGTCCACCTGACCCGCGACACGCAGCAGACGCAGATTGCGCTGGCGATCCCGAGCGCCCCGTTCACCGACCCCGACTACTACGCCGCGCGCGGGGCCGTCGGCGTGCTGTCCGGGGGCATGAGCGCCCGCCTGTTCACGGAGATCCGGGAGAAGCGCGGCCTGTGCTACTCCGTCTACGCCAGCCACGACACGGTCAAGGACCGCGCCGCCGTCGTCTGCTACGCCGGCACCCGCACCGACCGCGCGCAAGAAACGCTCGACGTGCTGATCGCCGAGTTGAAGCGGCTCCGCGACGGCGTGACCGTCGAAGAACTCGACCGCCTCAAGGCGAGCCTGAAAACGTCCCTGGTGATGCAGCAGGAATCGACCGGCGCGCGGGCGAGTGCGATGGCCAGCGACTGGTTCTACCTCGGCCGCGTCCGCACTCTGGACGAGACCCAGGCCGCCGTCAACGGCGTCGATGAGGCGGCCATCCTGAAGTACCTCGACCGCTTCCCGGTGAAAGACCCGACCGTCGTCACGCTCGGGCCGAAGGCCCTCGACGTGCCGATCTAAGCTCCGCCGCAGGCGACTCTTGTTAGCCCGACGCGCTGGCGAGGGTCGCGCGGTCGAGGAGAATGTCGATGAACGACGACCTTACTGTCAACGACCCCGTACCTCGCCAACGACCGTTCGACCCTCGCTAGCGCGTCGGGCTAACAAGATTCGCCTGCGGCGGAGCACAAATCACGACCATCAAATCCCAAAGGACTTCTGCCATGCCTTTCCACACCCACCGCCTGCCCAACGGCCTGCAACTCATCGGCGAGACGTTGCCGACGGCCCGGTCCGCGTCGTGCGGGTTCTTCGTCGTCACCGGGTCGCGGGACGAGGTCGGCCCCGAGTCCGGCGTGTCGCACTTCCTCGAACACATGATGTTCAAGGGCACGCCCCGCCGCACGGCGCTGGAAGTGAACCTCGACTTCGACCGCATCGGGGCCAACTACAACGCCTACACCAGCGAAGAGACGACGGTCTACTACGCCTCCTTGTTGCCCGAGTACCTGCCCAAGGGCATCGACATCCTGGCGGACATCCTGCGGCCGAGCCTGCGCGACGAGGACTTCACGACCGAGAAGCAGGTGATCCTCGAAGAGATCAAGATGTACGAGGACAGCCCCGGGTCGATGGCCTGGGACCACGCCAAGCAGATCTACTTCGGCAACCACCCGCTGGGCAACTCGATCCTCGGCACGACAGAGAGCATCGCCGCCCTGACCCGCGACCAAATGCACGCCTACTTCGAGCGGCGGTACGCTCCGGGGAACGTCGTCGTCGCGGCGTCCGGGAACTTCGACTGGGCCGAGTTCGTGGAGCTCGTCGGGGCGAAGTGCGGGCACTGGGCGGACGTGGCGACCGGCCGCGTGAACACCACCGACAAGGCCGGCACGCCGGGGTCGCACTACGTCACCAAGGCGAGCGCGACGCAGCAGCACTTCCTGCTGATGAACCGCGGCCCGTCGGCCGAGAACCTCACCCGGTACGCCGGGTCGGTCCTGGCGACGGCCATCGGCGACGACTCCGGCAGCCGCATGTATTGGGACCTCGTCGACCCGGGCCTCGTCGAGAGCGCCGGGGCGATGACCGACCAGGCCCAGGGCACCGGGCTGGCCGTGGCGTCGTTCTCGTCGGACCCCGAAAAGGCCCCGGAAAACCTCGCCATCGTCCGCCGCATCCTGACCGACGTGCAGGCGAACGGCATCACGGCCGACGAGTTGACGCAGGCGAAGAACAAGATCGCCAGCCGGATCGTGCGGGGCAACGAGCGGCCGATGGGCCGGATGCGGTCGATCGCCGGGGCGTGGATTTACAACCGCGAGTACGCCGACGTGGACACCGAACTCGCCCGGTTCGACGCGGTGACCCTGGGCAGCGTCCGCGGCTACCTCGACGAGTACCCGCTGAACACCCCCACCGTCGTCGGCTACGGCCCCCTGACGGGGGCGTAAGGGGAATCACCCTCATTCTTCGTCGCTATCTACGGGTTTAATATTTACGAATGGCAACTCACAGAGCCCAGTTGCACACGCAAGAAGTTTGACTAGTGATTTTGTATGACTTGCAAGAAGATGTTGAATTTCGGGAGCGTGTTGATACGTGGAACAATTGCCGAGCATTACGACGATCGCGGCACAATCAGCTATCGTCAGCTCCACAGTTATATTGTACTTCGTGGGCGAGTCGCCATACGGCTCGTCAAAAACTGTTATATCAATCCCGCCTTTGGCACTAGAAGTTACGCAGTCATTATAGCCATGTTTAGTTTCCGCCTGTATCGAAAAATTCCTCACGACATCTGTGAATTTACTAGTTCGGCCAAGGACCGATGAGTATCGCCAGATATGCATATGTACTTTCGTAGCCGAATTTTACAGTACTGGACGCTGAATTGTACCTAGCACATGTAAATGGGTAGAGCGCTGAAATTCTGAAGAAAGTCCGCTAGCCGCTTCGTTTTAGTAGCCAACTCGACGCCGCTCGCGCCGT